>NZ_RDQG01000027.1 GCF_003697815.1 Halalkalicoccus subterraneus
CGATGGCGTACTTGAACCGCGAGGCGACGACGCCGCCGATGTCCGAGTCCTGCGTGACCGCGCTGACGATCGTCGTGTCGCTGACGGGCGCGAGGTTGTCGCCGAAGATCGCCCCCGAGAGGATCGACCCGAACATCAGGACCGGGTTCGCTCCCAGGAGGACGCCCGCCGGGAAGAAGAGGGTGACGAACGCGACCGTCGTCCCGTAGCCGGTGCCGATACCGGTCGCGAGTAGGGCCGCCAACACGAACGTGGCGGCCGGGAACAGCGCCGCCCCGACGCCCCCGATGTCGGCGAGCCAGACCAGTCCGTCGACGAACCCGCCGATCTGGAGGGTCTCGGCGAACATCCCCGCCCAGATCCACGCGACGATGGCCGTCACCGCCACCGGCTGAGTCATCCCCTCGAAGATGGTGTTGGCGTAGGTCTTCCAATTACCCTTGACGAAGAACATTCCGACGATCAGCCCGATCAACATCCCGGCGACCAGGCCCGCCTCGTCGGAGATCCGCCAGAGGGCAGTCTGGGCGATCGCCCAAATGATGAAGATCAGAATCGGGAGCGCACTCATTCCTCGCCCGCCATAGAACTCGATTCGGGGCTCATCCCCCTCCCCGCCGCCGAACCCGCTCATGACATCCGGCTCCGTTGCTTCGCTCATTTCATTCACTTCATGGCTCAAAACCGGACAATATAAATGTGCCGTCTGATGCCATACGGATCCCCGAAGCGAACATCGATGATGGAAGGGCCTACAGGGGATAATAGGGACCTAAGCGGACTCGGATCGGTGGCGAGCGCGTCGACCGTGTGACCGATTCCCTTCCGCCAGGCCAAGGTACACCTGCGGCGAGGCCGTGTCCCGATCCATGCAGGCACGAGTCATCGACGAGTTCGGCGAGCCCGACGTCTTCGAGACCCGCGAGATCGAAACGCCCGAACCCGGCGAGGGCGAGGTCCGGATCTCGGTCACAGCTTCCAGCGTCAACCCCGTCGACTACAAGATCCGCCGCGGCGATCTCCCTTCCTTGGCCCCCGAGTTCCCCGCGATCCTCCACTGTGACGTCGCTGGCACCGTCGACGCCGTCGGCGACGGAGTCGAGGCGTTCGAGCCCGGCGACGAGGTCTACGGGATGCCCGGGGGCGTCGCGGGCAGCCCCGGCGCGCTCGCGGAGTACACGCTCGCTGACGCCGACGCGATCACGCCCGCACCCGAGTCCATCTCGCTCGCGGAGGCCGCCGCGCTGCCGGTCGTCGCGCTCACCGCCTGGGAGTTGCTGATCGACAGGGCGGGGCTCGACGGCGAGGACGAGGCCGACGTCCTCGTCTACGGCGGCTCGGGCGGCGTCGGCCATATCGGCGTCCAGATCGCGAGCGCGGCCGGCGCGCGCGTGGTCGCGACCGGCTCGACCGAGGAGAAACGCGAGATCGCCGAGGAGTTGGGTGCCGAGGCCACGGTCGATTACACCGAGCAATCCGTCGAAGAGTACGTCGAGGCTCACACCGACGGCGAGGGCTTCGACGTCGTCTTCGACCCGATCGGCGACGACCACCTCCAGACGGCCTTCGATGCGGTCCACCCCTACGGTCGGGTCCTCACCACCGAGTCGAGCTCGACCCAGGACCTGAGCGCGATGCACCTCAACGCCCTCTCGCTGGACGTCGTGCTCGTCATCCTCCCGATCCTCCGGGACGCCTGGCACGATCGCCTGGGCGACGAACTGCACGAGATCGCGGAACTGGTCGACGACGGCGCCCTCGAACCGCTGGTCGACGAGCGACGACACGGCTTCAGCGAGGCCGAGGAGGCCCATCGACGGCTCGAAGAGGGCGACGCGGTCGGCAAGATCGTCCTCGAGAACGACCTATGAATCGGTAAATCCGCTCGTGAATATCACGACCCACTGCCCGTAGTCGTATTTCTCCCGTATCTCGACCGAGACGACCCATTTGACCCACTGAAAACCCCGACGGCCGGGCGTGACGACCCGAAGGGGAAAGCCGTGGCCGTGACTGATCGGCTCCTCGCCGACGTGGGTAGCCAAGAGGGCGTCGTGGGCCTCCTCGAGTGGAAGGCTCCAGCGGTAGCCCGTCACCGACTGGAACCGGACGTATCGTGCCTCATCCGTGGGTTCGACCTCGTCGAGGAGGTCGCCCACCCGCACGCCCGTCCAGTCCTGTACCGAGTACCAGCCGCCCGTGCAGTCGAGGGTGCTTCGCTCGCGGTCGGCGGGCGTGAGATCCGCGTAGGCGATATCGAGGTCCCGTGCGGTCGCGCCGCCGACCGTCAGTGACCAGTCGTCGGGATCGACTGGGCCGGGATCGTCCGCGACCCAACTCGCGGTCGGAAAGGCGTTGCCTGCGAAGCTCCCCTGCTCGCGCGAGCCGGTGAACCGCCGGTCCGAACCGGGGGTATCGAGCAGCCGGTTGATCGCGCTCTGGGCGCGCCAGGCGAGACCGCCGACCACCCCCAGGGCGAGGTAGGTGAGTAGTGTGCGCCGTCCCTCGAAGTCCTCACGGCGCGGCGGGCGGTAGCGTGCCGAGAGGTGCGAGAGCACCAGGGGAACGAGTGCGACGCCGAAGGCCATGTGCAGGGTGAGGAACTCCCAGTAACCGACCCGCTCGTGGTAGCCGAAGACCCACATGGTACCCGTGACCAGCGCCGCGCACGCGACGAAAGCAGCGAGGATCGATACCGGCGTGGTCCGGTCCCACTTCGAGAACTGTGTGATCCGTCCGCGAACCCGCCGGAGCTTCCAGAACAGGAGAACCACCAGTGTGAAACCGGCGATACCGTGGACGTAGAAGAGATAGCGGTGTTCGGGCCGGCCGAGCGTGAGGCTCAGAAGGCCCGAAGCGACCTCGAAACAGACCAGCGCGAACAGCGTCCAGTCGACGAGTCGCGGTGGGAGCGAGAACCGGCCCATGGGTACTCAAGGGGGCCGAAGCCTCAAAACCCTCGCTACTGGCTGTGTTCGTACTCCTCGTAACCCCGGTCCGGATCGATCCGCGAACCGACCCACGTCCCGAGCGCGATCCCGTAGACGGCGTGGCTCGCATGGAACACCGTCTCGGCGTCCGCTTCGAGGTCGATGTCGAGCAGCCATTTCAGCATCACGCGCTCGCCGAAGGCCGAAAGGACGAGCCCGAAGACGCCCCCCCAGACGACGCCCTCGGTCTCGGTCGCGGAGCCCGGAAGGTTCATTCGAGGGTAAAGCAATCCGAACAGTGCCCCGAAACTGATCCCGTAGAGGAGATGGAGCAGGATGCCCATCCCCATGTACTCCTCGGGATGGCCGTCCCCGACGTACTTCGCCCAGAAGTTCGCCGAGGGCGGCAACGATCCGAGGATCGGCAGCCGAAAGGCCGTCATCACGACCGTCGCGAACGCACCCCCCTGTATCGCCCGAACCAGTGATCGGGCGGCGAACACGGGCGACGACTGTGCCTCCTCGACCTCCTCGCTCTCGGACGACGGAGCGTCGGACCCTTCGTCTCCGCCCCTTCCACCGAAACCTAACAGTGACATCGTTCTCAATGGGTCTTCTCGGCTCATCCCTATAACTGCGGTCCCGGCCATCGCGTTGGAGGGCACAACCGTGCATATTCAGATCGAAATAGCGTTCTCGATACGCACGAATCCGAGCGTTGAAGGGTGTGGATCGCCCACGGACGTCCATGACGACGATCATCGACGGGGATCGGATCGCAGGCGAGATCCGTGGAGCGCTCGAGGAGTCGATCGGGGCGCTCGCCGACCACGGCGTCACGCCGGGGCTCGCGACCGTCCTCGTCGGGGACGACCCCGCGAGCCAGACGTACGTGAACATGAAACAGCGCGACTGCGAGGAGGTCGGCATCAACGGGATCCACGTCGATATCGACGGAGATGCCTCGCCCGAGGAGCTCTACGACACCATCGAGGAGCTCAACGCCGATCCGGAGGTCCACGGCTATCTCGTTCAGGATCCCGTCCCCGAGCAGATCGACTACCGGGAGGTGCTCCGGCGGATCGACCCCGCGAAGGACGCCGACGGCTTTCACCCCGAGAACGTTGGTCGACTCGTCGCGGGAAACGCCCGTTTCAAACCGTGTACGCCCCACGGAATCCAAAAGCTGTTTTCGGAATACGACATCGAGACCGAGGGCGCGGACGTGACGGTCGTCGGTCGCTCGGACATCGTCGGCAAGCCGATGGCGAATCTACTCATGCAGAAATCCCAGGGAGGGAACGCCACCGTCACCGTCTGTCACTCCCGGACCGAAAATCTCGCCGAGAAGACCCGCCGCGCGGACGTCGTCATCGCGGCCTGCGGCGTGACCGAACTGATCGACGGCTCGATGATCTCGGAGGGCGCGACGGTGATCGACGTCGGGATCAGCCGGGTCGAGACCGACTCGGAGAAGGGATACGAACTGGTCGGCGACGTCGACTTCGAGAGCGCGAAGGAGAAGGCGGGCGCAATCACGCCCGTCCCGGGCGGCGTCGGGCCGATGACCCGTGCCATGCTGCTTTACAACACCGTCAAGGCCGCGAGCGAGTCCGAAGGCGTCCCGGTCGAACTACCCTAACTCGTCCAGACGCTTCGACGTGCGCGCCAGCGCCGTTTCGTCCCCGTCGACCGCGCGGCCGAGATCGCGCGCGATCTCGACGAGGCTCTCGGCGGTTCGTGGCTCGATATCGCCGTCGAGCGCCTCGACGCGTCGGACGTGATCATCGAGCCGACCGAGCGCGCGCCGGACCGGCGGCAGCGACTCCTCTCTCGTATCGAGCAGGCTCACGACGTCCTCTCGGTAGGTCGACGCCGCCGTTGCGTAGGCGAGCCCGCGTTCGGACGCGAGCGACTCGGGGACCGCGGACGGTGGCGGGCGCTCGCGATCCAGCAGTTCGAGGAGATACAGCTGTTCCACGTCGTCGACGTCCGAATCCAGTGCCCCCGACGAGAGCGAGCGTTCGTAGGCGCCGAGCGCGGTGATCAGCTCCTGAGCGATCAGGTAGTCGTCGTCCAACGTCCGGAGCGTCCCACCGTTGACGAACCCACGCTGGCGGACGTAGCTCCGACACCGCTCGCGTATCTCCGTCGCGAGCTCCGACAGCGGCTGGTCGAGCAGCTCCTCGCCGGTCGTCAGATCCAGTTCCACCGGACTGTCGGTGTGGAGCGCGCGCTCCTCGCGTCCGACGCTCTTGAGACTCCCACACTCGGGACAGGACACCTCCCCGGTCGTGTAGTACGACCAGCGCGTTCCACACTCGGTACACTCGCGCTCGCCTCGGATCTCCATACCCCGGGGTTTCGGAGCCAGCGGTAAAACGTCCGGCGTCCGGCACAGGGGACGGCGTGTGGTTTGATGTACCGTCCGATCCCACCGAACAGTATGCGTACCGAAGAGGAAATCAGAGAGCAGTACGAGTTCCTCGCCGAGCAACTCGAAAGCGACGACATGCGTCACGAGGGCGTGCGAGAGATGTTTACGTACTATAAGCGTGCGCTCGGCTGGGTTCTCGAGGAGGAGTACATATAGATACGTGGACAATTGTCGGTAGGTTTAATATGGGCTGGTTTCATTGAGTAGATGACGCTTCGCTTTGGAGGGCCGAAGCGTCAGCGGGGACCAATTCAGGGCGGCAAGCATCCACGCGGGAATTTTTCCTTCCCGCGTGGGTTGCTTTCCATTCGGATCACGAAACCATCAAGCGACAGCTCTCCCCGAGGACGACGAATCCATTACGAGTACAGACGAAATCCTCCTCTCGATTCGTTACGTGACATCTGTTCATATCGTGGATCATATATCTCATTTAGATATGAAAACGCACGCAGGGATCGATATTCCCGACATGTTTATGAGAATTGCTTCCAAAGTGTCAGAGCGGGATAGGCATGCATGATCTGACAGGGTTTCAGCGGGATCTACTCTACGTTATCAGGGGGGAGGACGAACCGCACGGGCTCGCCATCAAGGAGGAGCTAGAGGCGTACTACGAGAAGGAGATCCATCACGGGCGATTGTATCCGAACCTCGATACGCTCGTCGATAAGGGGTTGGTCGAGAAGGGCCAACGCGACCGGCGGACGAACTATTACTCACTCACTCGGCGCGGACGCCGTGAGATCGAGGCCCGCCGCGAGTGGGAGGCTCGCTACGTCGACCTCTGAGCCATCGAGGCGGTAAAGGGGCCCATCGACACTCGAATACGCTATAGACCATCTAATCGGTCCCGCGGCGCGACGTGCCCGAGCGCGTATCGTCCCCGGACGCTACTCCAGCAACCCGCGGGCGATGACGCTCTTTTGGATTTGGCTCGTGCCCTCGTAGATGGTCGTGATCCGGGCGTCCCGGTAGTAGCGCTCGACGTCGAAGTCAGTCGTGTAGCCGTAGCCGCCGTGGATCTGGACGGCCTCGTTGGTGATCGTCATGGCTGCCTCACTCGCGAAGTACTTCGCGATGCTGGCGTCCATTCGTGGATCTTTGCCCGCATCCTCCTTTCTGGCAGCCTCGCGCGTCAGCAGCCGGGCGGCCCGGAGTTGCGTCTCCATGTCGGCGAGCTTGTGCTGGATCGTCTGCACGTCCGAGAGGGGGCCGCCGAACTGCTCGCGTTCGGTGGCGTACGAGAGCGCATCATCCATCGCGGCCTGGGCCAATCCGACCGATTGGCTCGCGATTCCGATGCGTCCGCCAGTGAGAATCGACAGCGCGGCGCTCAGTCCCCGACCCTCCTCCGTGAGTCGGTTCCCGGCTGGGATCCGTACGTCGTCGAACAGCAGTGCGGTGGTGTCGCTCGCGCGAAGCCCGAGTTTCTCCTCTTTCTTGCCGACTTCGAGGCCCTCGCTGTCGGCGGGGACGAGGAACTGCGTGATCTCCCCGTCGCCAGTCTTCGCGAAGAGGATCACGACGCCCGCCCGCGAGCCGTTCGTGATCCACTGTTTCTTCCCATTGATGACGTATCCCTCTCCCTCTCGCTCGGCGTGCGTCGACATTGCCGCGGGGTTCGACCCGGCGTCGGGCTCGGACAGCGCGAACGCGCCGACGGGCCGCCCCGAAACCATTTCGGGAAGCCACCGCTCTTTCAGGTCCTCGCCGCCGAACTGGGCGATACAGGCGGTCGCGAGACAGTGCACGGAAAGCGCGGTTGCCACCGAGAGATGGCCATAGGCGAGCTCCTCGTTGACGAGACTGTAGGTCGTCCTGTCGGCGTCGAACCCGCCGTACTCCTCCGGGACCGTGAGTCCAGCGAGATCGAGTTCGGCCAGCCCGTCCCAGGCGTCTTCGGGAAACGTCTGCGTGCGGTCCGCTTCGCCAGCTTGGGGCCGTAGCTCCTCGGTTGCGAACTCCCGGACGAGATCCCGGATCGCGCGCTGTTCCGCGGTGAGTTCCATACCTCGGGTTGGATCGCGGTCGAAAAAAGACGATCGTTTCAGCGGCTCCGAAGCGAGGCCACGACCGTTTCTGGATCGGCATCGATCCCGCCACCCTGGGCGAACTCGGGGCCGCCACCACCGCCCCCGCCGAATTCCGTCGTCAGGGAATCGATCACCGCCCCCGCGTCAGTCTCGCTTGCGCTCGCGACCGCGATCGTCACGGGCCGCTCGTCGGTCGTAAGCGCGGCGACCTCACAGTCCTCGCCGGCCAGTTCGCGTGCCCGATTCGAGAGAACGTCGCCGTCGACGCCCGCGACCGAGCCGACGAGCCAGCGCTCGCCGGTACACTCGACGATCTCCTCGCGGAGGGCGTCGATCTGGAACGTGGCGATCCGGTTCAGGAGGTCGTCGCGCTCCCGTTCGAGTTCTTCGACCGCCGTCCGCTGGCGTTCGATGGCGTCGGGGAGATCCGTGACGCCGACGCCGAGTTCGCGGGCCGCGGACAGCGCCGCCGCTCGGGTGTCGGAACGGTGATCGATGGCCGCCGGGCCGACCGCGAGTTCGATCCTCGTGAGTCCCTCGCCGGGGTTCGAGCGATCGAGCACGCTGATCGGCCCGATCTCGCGGGTGTTCGAGACGTGCGTGCCACCGCAGGCTGCAGCGTCCCACGCGGACGTCGAGTCACCGGAGCGACGCTCCGCGCCGCCCCAGTCGGCTCCCGCATCGCTCGCAGCCCCAATGGTCACGATCCGCACGCCCTCACCGTCGCCGAAGACACCCTCCTCGGTCTTGGTGTTGAACGCGACCCCCTCACGCGAGCGCGCCTCTCCAACGGGGACCGTCTCCCAGGAGACCGGACGGCTCTCCCAGACCGCCCGGTTCGCGAGCGTTTCGAGCTCCACGAGGAGTGTGTCGTCGATCTCGGTAGAAGTCTCGAAGTCGATCCGGGCCTTTCGGCGATCGATATCGAATCCGCCGTAACCGAGGTCGTCGAGCAGGGGTCGGGCGGCCCCGTAGAGGACGTGACTCGCCGTGTGCGTGCGCATACAGTAGGTCCGGAACCCGGAATCGATCGTACAGGTGACGGTCTCGTCGGGTTCGAGGGCGGCCTCCTCGACGAGCGTGTGGACGACCTCTCCGTCGTGTTTTTGGACGTCGACGACGGCCGTCCCGTCTATCGTCCCTCTGTCCGCCGGCTGGCCGCCGCTCTCGGGATAGAAGTACGTGCGGTCGAGAACTACCTCCGGGCCGGCTCGCCGCTCGACCCCTGCCTCGAACGCTGTCGTTCCCGGATCCTGTGGCGCGAGGGAGTCCATAGGTGGGACTGTTACTCGAGCGCCAAAAACCCTACTCGGCGAGCTCGATATCCAGTTCGGATTCGAGATCCTCGATGACCGAACCGCCCACACCCGCGCGGGCCGCACGACTCTGTTCGACGGCCTCGATCTGTTCTTCGGGAACGTCCAGCGACTCGGCGAGTTCGTGGATCTGGAGCCCGGCGTCCTGTCTGGCTTCCTTGAGGCGGTCGCCGTAGCCCGACACGAGGTACGGAAGCGGGTCGTCGGAGTAGTTCGTTCCTTCCCGTTCCCAGCGGGTCGAATCGCCCCCCTGAGCGTCCTGCATCTCGGCGACTTTGCTGGCAGCGCGCTTCTTGCGGTCGCTCTCCTTCGAACGCTCGTCGCGTTTCGTCTGTGCGTCGTCGTGGGGCGCACACGTGCTACAGACGTCGAGGGTCGCCCCGGCGATCGAGACTGTTTTCAGCGATCCAGAGGAGGCCCCACAGAGTTCACAAGAGCCGCCGCCGTCGCCGCTGGAGGAACTGCCGGTAGAGTATTTCGCCATGTGACCGTTACGCAACCCGCACATTTGAATATACTGTCGCCCCCGAGCAGTGACAGGCCTAACCACGGGGCTGGCGAAGCGAAAGCCCTTTTATGGGAGGTAGAATAGAGACGGGTGCAAAGACACAGCGAGCGTGGGTAGCCAAGCTAGGCCAACGGCGCAGCGTTGAGGGCGCTGTCCCGTAGGGGTCCGCCGGTTCAAATCCGGTCCCACGCATCGCA
>NZ_RDQG01000028.1 GCF_003697815.1 Halalkalicoccus subterraneus
AGCCAACGAGATCATCGAAACCACCGCCGAAAAGGGCCTGCTCTCGGGGAAGTCCCCGACGGGCTATGCCGCCGCGGCGATCTACGCCGCCTCGCTACTCTGTAACGAGAAGAAGACTCAACGCGAGGTCGCCGACGTCGCCCAGGTCACGGAAGTCACCATCCGGAACCGGTATCAAGAACAGATCGAAGCGATGGGGATCCACAGCTAACCCGACCTCTCACTGCGGTCGGCGTTCCGCGTCCCATAGTGAATCGCCTCCGAACGCCCGCCAGCCGAACGTTCAAGCCGCTTCGCGTCCTAGAAGAGACGAATGCGACTCGACGAGTATCTCGAGGGGTTCGAGCGCGACGAGGCCGCCGAGCGCCGCCGGCTCGCCCGCGAGAAGTCCTACGGGATCACCCGCTACCTCGACGAGGTCGAGGACCGATTCAACGACGCGCTCTCGGGGGACTCGTTGGTCGGTTCGACGGCCCCCTCCATTTTCGTCGGCCACTCGAACTACCCGAAGGTGTCGACCGGCCTGCTCTCGCCCGTCGGTGACGAGGACCGTGCGTCGGAATATGCCACCGACGGCGAGTGGTACCGTCAAGGGCTCTCGATCGACGACGTCGTCCAGCGCCGGACTGGACTGTTGAACGCCAACCGATTCACCGACGTCCGCTCGGTCGGGGAGAGTCCGGCCACCGACAAGACGGGCTCGCCGAACGTTCACGACGTCTGGGACGGCTTCGTCGGCACCCAGCGGGAGGTCGCCATCGCCGACCGACCCGTCGACGTCGAGATCGGGCTCTCCGATTCACGGCTTGACTTCGATTTCCCCGACGGTGACACCGCCGCGCCACGGGGCCCGCGCACGGGCGCCGAATCCGCGACTCTCACCGAGAACCCCCACGTCCCCCGCGCCGTCGAAAAAACGTTAGAGGACGACGACTGGCGTGCCGAGGGCGCGATGAGCTATCTCTACCGACGAGGGTTCGACGTCTACGAGATCAACCGCATCCTCTCGGCGGGCGCGCTCGGCGAGGCCGACACTCGACGATTGGTCCCCACCCGCTGGTCGATCACCGCCGTCGACGACACCGTCGGGAAGTTCCTTAGAGGATCCATTCGCTCGAACCCGAGCGTCGACGAGACGCAGGTGTTCTCCAGCGAGTACATGGGCAATCGCTACTGGGCGGTCCTTTCTCCGGGCAACTGGGAGTTCGAACTCGTCGAGATGAAGGCACCGGGAAGCGTCTGGAACCCCGTCGGTTCGGACGTCTGGATCGCGAGCGACCACGAGGGCTACGAGGGCCGAACGGGGTATGTCGACGGCGGCACTGCAGGAGCGTACTACGCGACCCGGCTCGCCGCCCTCGAGTACCTCGAAGAGATCGGCCGGCAGGCGAAGGTGCTCGTGTTGCGCCACGTCTCCGACGAATACTGGGCGCCGGTGGGAGTGTGGCAGATCCGCGAAAGCGTGCGGGACGCCTTCGAGGGCGAAAGCGGGGTCGCCGAGACCTTCCACGAAGCAGTTGGCGGAATCGAACCGCATCTCCCCGTCTCGACGGGGCAGTTGCGGCGGTCCTCGGAGATGGTCGCGGGCGTGCAGGCCTCCCTTGCGGACTTCGCGCCCTGACCGCAGACAGGCAGGGGCGAACGCTTATTCGCCCCTCGTCCGTAGCGGGCCCATGGACGCGGACGTACTGATGGCCGTGGGCTCGTTTTCCCCGGTCGAACTCGGCCTGCTCGCACTGATCGGAGTGACGATCGTCCTGCCCGTCGTGCTGGCGCTGGCGCTCGAACGGTTCGTCTACGAGGGCCGGGCGGCCGACCCGGTCGGCTTCGCGGAGTTCGAGGGACGCTTCGAGAACGGGGAGACGTGGGCCGAGCAGATCCGCGAGAACGAGGAGTAGCTATTCGTCGTCATCGCGCCGGGCACCCGAGTGCTTGCCCTGTCCCTCGCGTTTGCCGCCCTGTCGTCCACGCGGTTCCTCACCACTCCCGGACGCGTCGGTCGTCTCGAGGTCGTCGAAGGCCTCCTCAACCATCCGCCCTGTCCCGTCGACGACCGCTTCCCAGTCGTCGTTGTCGGGGGCGATCCCGTTCAGCCGGGCGATCTTCATGATCGAGACGTGATAGACCTGCTGGAGGCCGGGCTCGACCTCCCAGACGACGACGTTACAGGGGAACAACGCACCGATCTCGCGGGTGACCTCGAGGGCCTTGTCGGCCATCTCGGGGTTGCACGCGCCGAGCACGTAGTAGGGGTCGCGATCGGCGTCGATCTTCTCGCGCAACAGGTCCGAGGGCGAGAACTCGACGGGCACGCCGAAGCCGGCCGATTCGAACGTCTGTCGGACGTGCTCGATCGCCTCGTCGTGGTCCATGTTCAGCGTCACGCTTCGTTCGCCGATGTCAGCTCGGGTGAGCTGTTCCGGATCGATCGGAAGGCTCATGTCGGGTACGTCGTCCGAGGGCGCCAAAAAAGACTCGCCGGCTACAGCGGCAGGGGGAGCCACGAGAGCCACTGGAGAACCCGGTCGGGCGAAACGAGCGGCTCGTGGAGGACGAGCCAGTCGAGCAGAACGAGTCCGCCGCCGTGGGCGACGACGGAGGGCAGGATCGAGTCGGCGTGATAGTCGACCGCGCCGAACAGCACGTCCGTCGGCCCCGAGAGGATCAGCTCGACGGGGGGTTTGGAGACGTGAAGCAGCGTGTACAGGACGGGGCTGATGAAGATGCACTTCGCGCCGAGGTCCCTGACGCCGACACAGAGCAGCCCCCGGAAGTAGGTCTCGGTGGCGAGCGCGAGGACGAACAGCTGGATCGCGTGGGGGACGAACGCTAGGTCGGGCGTCGTCTGCCACATCGGGTAGAACTCCCGGACGCTGGGGAGCGTCGAACCCACGAGATAGAAGGGCAATA
Organism: Halalkalicoccus subterraneus; assembly: GCF_003697815.1. Lineage (NCBI taxonomy): Archaea > Methanobacteriati > Methanobacteriota > Halobacteria > Halobacteriales > Halalkalicoccaceae > Halalkalicoccus > Halalkalicoccus subterraneus. The sequence continues at coordinate 2,911 of NZ_RDQG01000028.1, forward strand.
CGAACACCGAGAGCAACAGCGTATCGCGGATCGCCCGGCGATCTATTTTCCAGCCGATGTGTCTACCGTGGACCAGCCCGAGGCCGAGCGGGATCACCAGATACAGCAGGGTATCGCGGACGACCCGCTCGGTGATCGATGTCGTCCCCCAGCTCACCCAGACGACGAGAACGACCCCCGCGACCAGCAGGGCGCGCTGAATCCACGAGAGCCGCTCTGCGATCGCCATCTACTCGTCGGTCGGTATCGGCCCGTCACCGGTGACCTCGCGACAGGCGGTGACGAACTCCTGTCGGCTCTCGAAGTACGGGTTCTCGACCGAGTCGAGCAGTTCGCCGACGGCCTGCGGTCCGTCGGGGGTTCGGACGACGCTGTCGCCCTCCTTGCGCCTGATCTCGCTTTGCTGGACGGGCCAGTTGAGTCGGGAAGCGACCCGCGCGATGGGGGCTCCATCGACGTCCGCACCCTCGCCGAGTTCGACGAGCGGGGCGTCCTCCTCCTCCTCTTCGTCGTCGCTCATGGCCGTCGATTCGCGAGGGGCGTGATTCAAGCTTTCGATCGGCCTGAAAGGCTTTTACTGCGGGCAATACAACGACTCGGTATGTACGTCCGAGGTGCCAAGAATCGAGACGAGGCCTGGCTCCTCGACGAGATCGAGCGACTGGATCTCGACGAGGCGGCGTTTCGCTCCCGGGAGTACGTCGTCGCGCTCGACGAGGAATCGGGCGAGAAGGCCGGGTTCGGTCGACTGCGACCCCACGAGGAGGCGGCCGAGCTCACCAGCCTCGGCGTCACCGACCCGTGGCGCGGTCAGGGCGTCGGCGCGCACGTCGTCGAACGACTCGTCGAACACGCCGGCGACGAGGGGTTCGAGACGGCCTACGCGCTTGCACCAGAGCCCGACTACCTGCTCCAGTTCGGCTTCGAGCCGGTCGAGCGATCGGCGCTGCCCGAATCCCTCCAGGCGCGCCTCGAGGCGAAACGCGAACGTCACGACGAGGTGCTCGCGATGGGTCTGGATATCGACTCGTTCTCGATGCCCGACCGGCTCCGCGAGCGGTTCAAGGAGGCCTCGCCGGTCGCCGAGGCCGGTCCCGACGCGGAATCGATCCCGGCCGAGGAGTTCGGGATCGACCCCAAGAGTGCGACCTACAAGTACGACACCGGCCGTCAGTAGTCCTCGCGTTCGGTGATGAAACCGTTCTTGAAGGCGATCCACGTCAGCACGCTTATGAAGAGGATGGGCGGGAGGATGGCGAACCCCCAGATCGGGTTGAGTCCCCACCCGATGACGAGCACCACGTCGAAGATCCCGAGCGCCACGAACGGGAGGGTGTACTTCGTTGCCCGCCAGCGATCGCTGTCCTCGTCCGTCGGAATCGGCGAGCCCTCGCCCTCGTCGGGGGCGATCGGCGTGTCCATAGGGCTCATTGTAGCCCGGCGACAAAAAGTGACGCGAACCGCCCCGCGCGATTGACGACCGCTTAAGAGCCTGCGCACGGTAGAGTTTGGCATGTTCGACCAGAAGGAACTCGAATCGATCCGCGAGGGGAAATCACAGTGGGAGGCGGAGACGCGCGGGCCCACCGTCGAGCGCTTCGGGGAACGAAAGGAGACCTTCACGACCGACACCGCCGGCCACGAGATCGATCCCCTCTATACGCCCGACGACGTCGCGGATCTCGATTACGAGGAGGACCTCGGATTTCCCGGCGAGGACCCCTATACCAGGGGAGTCTACTCGACGATGTATCGCGGGCGCCTCTGGACGATGCGCCAGTACGCCGGCATGGGCAGTGCCGTCGAGACCAACGAGCGCTACCACTACCTCATGGACCAGGGCCAGACCGGCCTCTCGATGGCGTTCGACTTACCCACGCAGATGGGCTACGACTCGGACGCCGAGATGGCGGCCGGCGAGGTCGGCAAATCCGGTGTGGCGATCGATTCCCTCGACGACATGCGGACCGTCTTCGAGGAGATCCCCCTCGATGAGGTCTCGACGAGCATGACGATCAACGCGCCCGCGGCCGTCCTGCTCGCGATGTACATTGCCGTCGGCGACGAGCAGGGCGTCCCCCGCGAGGAACTCAGAGGAACGATCCAGAACGATCTCCTGAAGGAGTACATCGCCCGCAATACCTACATCTACCCGCCCGGTCCTTCGATGAGAATCATCACCGACGTCTTCGAGTTCTGCGCCGAGGAGGTGCCCAACTTCAACACGATCTCCATTTCGGGCTATCACATCCGCGAGGCCGGCGCCTCGGCGGCCCAAGAGCTGGCGTTCACCCTCGGAAACGGCATCGAGTACGTCGAGGCCGCGCTCGACGCCGGCCAGGACGTCGACGAGTTCGCCCCCCAACTGTCCTTTTTCTTCAACGCACACAACGACATCTTCGAGGAGGTCGCGAAGTTCAGGGCGGCCCGCCGGATGTGGGCGCGGATCATGGAGGAACGGTTCGACGCCAGTACTGAAAAAGCGAAGCAGCTGAAGTTCCACACCCAGACCGCCGGATCGATGCTGACCGCCCAGCAGATCGAGAACAACGTGGTTCGAGTGGCCTATCAGGCACTGGCGGCGGTACTGGGCGGTACCCAGAGCCTCCACACCAACGGCAAGGACGAGGCGCTCGCGCTGCCGACCGAGAAGTCGGTCAGGACCGCCCTGCGGACCCAGCAGATCCTCGCCCACGAGTCGGGCGCCGCCGACACCATCGACCCGCTTGCCGGCTCGTACTACGTCGAGGCGCTCACGGACGAACTCGAGGAGGAGGCCTTCGAGCTCATCAGAGAAGTCGACGACCGGGGCGGAATGCTGCAGGCCGTCGAGGACCAGTGGGTCCAACGGCAGATCCAAGACGTCGCCTACGAACGCCAGCGTGAGATCGAGGAGGGCGAGCGGGTCATCGTCGGCGTCAACGAGTACGAGGTGAGCGAGGAGCCCGAGATGGACATCGAGGAGGTCACCGAGGAGGACCAGCAGCGCCAGATCAGCCGGCTAGAGGGAGTCAGGGAGGGGCGCGACGACGAGGCGGTCGCCGAGGCGCTTGCGGCGCTCGAGACGGCCGCCGAGGGCACGGAAAACGTCATGCCTCCGATCCTCGACGCCGTAAAGGCCGAGGCGACGACCGGCGAGATCTGCGACGTGCTTCGCGAGAGCTTCGGCGAGTATCATCCGGGCAGCGCGCTGTGAGCCGCTTTCGAAGGACGAACTTGCTGACGCATCCCGAACGCCTATTCCTCTCACGCCCCTTTTTCGGGTATGGACTCACCGACCAGTGACGACGTAGCGACCGTGAACGGAATGCCGATGCTCGGGCTCGGCACCTGGCAAAACGAGGACGAAGAGGAGTGTGCCGAAAGCGTCCGAGCGGCCCTCGAAACGGGCTATCGCCACATCGACACCGCCCAGGCCTACGGCAACGAGGAGAGCGTCGGCGAGGGGATCGAGCGCGCCGGCGTCGACCGCGAGGACGTCTTCCTCGCGACGAAGGTCTGGATCGAGAACCTCGAGCCGGAGGACGTGGTCGAGAGCACCGAGGAGAGCCTCGAAAAGCTCGGCGTCGACTACGTGGACCTGCTGTACATCCACTGGCCGGCCGGCGAGTACGACCCCGAGGACACCTTCGACGCGCTCTCGACGCTGGTGGCCGACGGCCTCGTCGAGAACGTCGGCGTCTCGAACTTCGAGCCCGAACAGCTCGACGATGCCCGGGAGGCGAGCGATATAGATATCTTCGCGAACCAGGTCGAGTGTCACCCCCTCCTCCCCCAGGAGTCCCTGCGAGCCTACGCCGACGAACACGACATCCCGCTGGTTGCCTACTCGCCGCTGGCGCGCGGGGAGGTCTTCGACGTGCCCGAACTCGAAGAGATCGCCGAGAAACACGACGCCAGCGCCGCACAGGTCAGTCTCGCGTGGCTCCGCGAGAAGGGGATCGCGGCGATCCCGAAGGCGACCGGCGAGGAGCACATCCGCGACAACTGGGAGTCCCTGGCGCTCGAACTCGACGCCGAGGACGTCGAGGTCATCGACGGGATCGATACACAGGAACGCCAGGTCGACCCCGATTTCGCCCCCTGGTAGGTACTGTCGGCCATAAGACTAAAGATATTTTATGTTAATTGAGCGGTATGACAGCGCGGTCACGCCCGACGAGCCGGGCGGGGGCGATCCGACTCGATCTCTGGCGGTTGTACGAGCGGTGGATGGAACTGTGCTTCCGGCGAAACGACGACGCGCCGGCGGTGCGCGCGCCGGTACCGAACACGGCGGTCGGACGCCTCGCATACGGTAGCTGGGCGGTACTGGGCGCGCTGGTCGTCGCGGGCCTCTATCCGCTGGTGACGATCGGATTCGGACTACGCCCCTGGGCGCGCCGCGCCGAACGGGTGGCCGGTTTCGAACCCGGAGCCGCATGCGGCGGTCGGACGGCGATGGTCCTGCTCGCGTACCCCGCGCTCGCGATCGCGGTCGGTCTCGCGATCGCGAGCGGGTTAACGGCCGTTCCGGGACCCCATCCGACGGGGTTGCTCGGGGCCGAGATCGATCGCGGGGGGTTCGTATCGGTGATGGGGCTTGCGATCCCCGTGGGCTGGACGGTCGGTTGCGCCGTCAGGCTCGCTGACCTCGTTCGGCCCGCACGTCGGAAGAAAACCTAAACGGTTATTGCGGCGGAGGAGTGAGACGTAGGATACCTATGCCGCTCATCGACACGGTTCGGACCTATCTCACCGAAACGGAGCCGGTGATCTCTGAATGCCGACAGTGCGGAACGACGGTCGAATCGGGCGCCGAGGAGTGTCCCGCGTGTGGCGAGGCGGCGATCGCCCGCTATCACGTCGCCTGAAGCGAGCGGGGCGAACCGACAGTCTCATCCTCACCGCGACGAAGCATCGAGTATGGAGTTCGATCTCCCGAAGACGGCCGCGGTGTTCGTCGCGTTGATCGCCCTCGGCGTCGTCGGGACGATGCCGATGATGGGGGCCGGGACCGTACTCATGATGGTGCTGCCCTCGATGGTGATCTTCGGCCTGCTCGTGCTCGCGATCGGCGTCAAACACGGCGAATACCGCGCAACGACCCGATAAACCCGAGGCTCGACGGGATGTGAAAACCGGCCGATCCGAACGGACCGGCCAACGAGGGAAATTGTGGAGCTATTCGTCGATGACTTCGCCGACCGCGAAGTTCGATTTGACCTGACTGACCTCGACTTTCACCTGCTCGCCGATCTCGGCACCGGGGACGATGATGACGTAGCCACGCTCGACGCGGGCGATGCCGTCGCCCTGCTTGCCGATGTCCTCGATCTCGACGTAGCGGATCTCGCCCTCCTCGACCGGCGGTTGGGGTTCGGTGGAGGGTCGGCGGTTGGTGGTCGTCTCGGTTTCCGTGGTTTCGGTCGCCTCGCGGGAGACAAGCGCGACGCGGTACGTTTTACCGGGTTCGAGCGATCCCGTTTCGATCTCGCTGTCGGGGATCTCGACGGTGTACTCGCCGTCGCGTTCGGTGAGTTCGGCGTTGAACAGACACAGGAGCTTATCAGATATTTGCATGGAGACCTCCGGCCTAAGCGTGGGAGTCGTGCCTAATAGTAGTTACTCCCACTCGGCCCACCCGGCGACGGCCGCGCCGGACGTCATTCGCCGCGGATCTCGCGTCCGTCCGACCGCTTCGGGCCCTCCGAATCGTAGACGACGGTCGGCTCGTCGACTGGCCGGTAGTTCTCGCGCACGCCGATCGCTTCCTCGAGTTCGCGGACGGCCCGCTCCTTGAGCGCCCCGGCGAGGTCCTCGGCCTCCTCCCGCGAGATGTCGCGGCCCAGTCCCTCACACTCGTGGGCCCGTACCATCCCCTCCGAATCGACCGCCTCACCCATCGGCTGGCTCGTTCCCGCGAGCGCCACGCTGAACGGATAGGTCCGACAGATCAGCGGCCGGTCCTCGTGGACCGAACAGGCTCCTACCCCCTCGCTTTCCTCGTAGAAGACACAGTCCCCGCAGGCGTCCGTCTGCAGTGCCCACTCGAAGGTCTGACCCTCCCCGTCGTCCAGCCCGTAGGGCATGGGGCGGGCGACGTCGTTCCACTGGCGGTCCTCGGACTCCAGTTCCCTGACTTCGTCGGGGAACACCGTCGCGGTGTGTGGGTCCTCGGCCTCGCGGGTACAGCAGGCCCCACAGCGGGTGCACTCGAAGCCGATGGACTCGATGGCGTCGGCGATCTCCGCCACGTCGAGCCCGCGGGCGCGTTCGAGTTCCGCTTCGAGCGACTCCATACGAAAGCGAGCGCTTGGGAGAGGAAAAGCCCGTCGTCAGATCCGGGCGCACTCGCCGTCCCACTCGACGACTCCCTCCGCGACGAGCTTTTTCAGATGAGCTTCGACGGTCAGCGAGGCGAGATCCGCAACGCCTGAAAGGTCCTTCCCGTAGGCCGCATCCCGGACCGCCTCCATCGTGTGATTCCCGGCCTCGACCGCCCCCCGGACCCGGCGTTCGCGCTCCAGCCGGTGGTCGATCAACCAGTCGAGGCGCTCTTTCGGGTGGTCGATCGGGTCGCCGTGGCCCGGGTGAAGCGTTTTCGGATCGTACTCTTTGAGCCGCCGAAGCGAGTCGAGGTACGCCTGCATGTCTGCCCCGTCACCGCCGACGAAGACGCTGCTCTCCGCCATCACCAGGTCCCCACAGAGGACCGCGCCGTCGGTCGCGAAGGCGACGTGGTCCGGGGCATGACCGGGCGTTTCGAGCACGGAGAGGCCGGCGAGGCGATCCCCCACGGCGAACGTCTCATCGGGTTCGATCCCCGTCGCGGCCTCGAAACGCGCTTCGTGGCCCGCCAGCGCCCACACAGTCCGAGAATCGGCGTACTCGGCGAGCGCGCCGACGTGGTCGGGGTGCGTGTGGGTGACCGCGACGTGGTCCGCGGTCCCGACGGCGGCGTCGAGGGCGTCGGTGCGCGCGCCGGGATCGATCAGGAGGTCGCCAACGACGTAGGCGTTGGTCGAACCGGTCGGTGCGCGGGTGGTGGTCGAAACCGAGAACCGATCGATCTGCATGCGGGGCGTTCGCGCTTCAGCGGCGAGAACCTACCGGCGAAGCGAATAGACCTGCTTTCTCGCGTCGCGGAAGCTGTATCGGGAGCTGACGATGTCGACTTCCTCTAGGCGGTTCAGCGCGTAGCGAACGGTTCGGTCGGGCAGCAGCGATTCCTCGGCAAGCTGGCCCTGCGAGAGCGGTGCGTCGGTCTCCAAGACCTTCGCAACGAGTTTGGCGCTCGGCGGGAGTTCGACGAGGCGTTCGGTGTATTCTTCCTCCGAGAGCGACGCCTCGTCCCTCCCCTGACTGTCCGCACGTGTGCTCATACCCATCACTCGCAAGGGGTAATGGTAAACGTTGGCTATAGGTGTGTGAAAACAATATATACACAGTAAGGAGTATAATCACCATACCAAGACAACGGCTTTCCGCCGGTTCGTCGTTGATCGGGTATGGGCGAGATACCCGAGGAGTACGAGGGGCTGTTCGGCAAGAAGACGTTCGCACACGTCGCGACGCTGATGGAGGACGGGACGCCACAGGTGACGCCGGTGTGGGTGGATTACGACGGCGAGTTCGTCCTGATCAACACCGTCCGTGGCCGCCAGAAGGAGCGCAACCTGACCCGCGACCCGAAGATCGGCCTGTCGATCCTCGACCCGAACGACCCCTATACGTACGTCTCGATCCGCGGGGAGGTCGCGGAGGTGACCGAGGAGGGCGCAGTCGAGCACATCGACTCGCTGGCCCGGCGGTACATGGACGTCGAGGAGTACCCCTATCACGACGGGGAGGACGCCGAGCGCGTGATCGTCAAGATCCGACCGGAGCGCGTGATCACGGGCCAGTGAGTCAGTAGGACTTTATCCCTCGACTGAGGTAGTGGGACCGTGAAGGGCAAGGAGTGGTACCAAGCGGCCGAGGTCGCCGAGGAGTACGAAGACAAGCGGTTCTCCGGGGGCGGCCGGCTGATCGACCGTCAGGAGAAGGAGGCGGTTAGCTCCGCTCTCGGCGATCTTCAGGACAAAACGGTTCTGGAGATCGCCTGCGGGACAGGCCGGTTTTCGGTGATGCTCGGCGCACGCGGCGCCGAGGTCGTCGGCCTCGACATCTCCGATGCGATGCTCGCGCAGGGCCGCGAGAAGGCCCGCGGGGCGGGTCTCTCCGAGCGCGTCGAGTTCATCCGCGGCGACGCCGCCCGGCTGCCGTTTCCGGACGATCACTTCGACGCGGTGCTGGCGATGCGGTTTTTCCACCTCATCCCCAATCCCGATAGATATCTCGAGGAGATCCGCCGGGTGACGAAGGGACAGCTGGTCTTCGATACGTTCAACACGCCGAGCACACGCTCGATCTACAACTGGCTGTTGCCGATGGGCTCGCGGCTGTACGACGACGAGGACGTCCGTGCGATGCTCGACCGGACGGGCTACGAACTCGACGGCACGAGTCACGACTTTTTGCTGCCCTACGGACTCTACCGAGGGATCTCGCGGTCGATCGCCGACGGACTCTATCGGCTCGAATCGGGCTTGAGACACACCGATCTGGGCGACGGGTTCGCCTCAGTGTCGTACTGGAACGCCCACGTGCGTCAGTGACCGACGGACGAGGACAGTATCAGTCCACTGTATTTTTAGTGCTCCGGTCCGGTATCCGGTGGTATGGAGTTCTCCGTCGTGGTCCCGACCCTGAACGGCCGGCACCAGCTCGTGGGGTGTCTCGACGCGCTCCGGGAGCGACTGCCGGCCGCGGAGGTCATCGTCGTCAACGGGCCCTCGACGGACGGTACCAGCGGAATGGTCCACGAGCGTCCCGACGTGGACGTACTGGTCGAGATCGCCGACAGGAACATCAACGTCGCGCGAAACGCCGGACTCGAGATCGCGCGCGGCGACGTGGTGGCGCTGCTCGATCAGGGCCATCGGATCGAGGACGGCTGGGCGAGTGCGGTCGAGCGAGGGATCGACGCCGACGGGCACGCGATCACCGGGCCAACCCACCGCCCGATTCGCGGGGGGATCACCACCGAAGCCCGCGAGCACCGGACCATCGCCGGCCGGGACGTGACCTACTTCAACGGCGGGAACGTCGCGCTGAGCCGCGCGGCGGTCGAGGAGCTCGACGGGTTCGACGAGTACCTCGAAACGGGCGGCGCGCGCGATCTCGCCCACCGGCTCGCGGGCCAGAAGCGGGCGGTGAGCTGGCAGCCCGGTATGGGCGTCAAGAAGAGCGTCGAGACCGACGGCGGGGGCGACGGGGATCCACGAATGATCAGCCGGGCGAGCGCGTTTCTGGGCGACGAGGCCCACCGACGCTGGGGGCTCAAGTACCGGGCGCTCGCCTACCGGCTCGCGAAGAACTACGGCCCCCGACCCACCGTCCTCCGGCGGCTCGCGGGCCACACGGCCGTCGACGGGGTCGCCTCGACCCGCGGCGTGCTCAAAGGGGGCCTCACGCCGACGGCGTGGATCGGCGGCGGAAGCGCGGTGACCGCCAACACGCTGATCGGGCTGAAAGACGGGTTTCAAGCGCGCGTGAGCGACCGGACGCCCCGACGTAACCCCTACGGGATCTCGGGTCGCCAGGACCGAGCCGTCGAGCAGTACGACTGGCGGTGAGCGGGCCGTCGGGCCGTGACCCGCCTCGAACCGCCATCCGGACAGCGGGGCGAGTGCCATCCGATCGCCTTCCCCGGTATTGTCACTCCCTATCAGGCGGAAAATAATAGAAAAACTTATATAGAACCGCTAACGACCCATATCTGAGGAATACACATGTCACAAGCATCACAGCGGCGCATGGGCGGACAGCCGGTCTTCATTCTCAACGACGACAGCTCGCGAACGAAGGGGCGGGACGCACAGTCCTCGAACATCGCGGCGGGCAAGGCGGTGGCGGAGGCCGTACGCACCACGCTCGGCCCCCGTGGGATGGACAAGATGCTCGTCGGTTCATCCGGCGAGGTCGTCATCACCAACGACGGGGCGACCATCCTGAACGAGATGGACATCGAGCACCCCGCGGCCCAAATGATCGTCGAGGTCGCCCAGACCCAGGAGGACGAGGTCGGCGACGGGACGACGACCGCCGCGGTGCTTGCCGGCGAACTGCTCGCACAGGCCGAGGACCTCTTCGAGGACGACGTCCACCCGACGACGATCGTCGAGGGGTATCACGAGGCCGCCCGCATCACACAGGAAGCGATCAACGAGATCACCGTCGAGGGCGAGGTCGACGACGACCACCTCCGGGCCGTCGCCGAGTCCAGCATGACCGGCAAAGGTACCGGCGACATCAGTGCCGAGAAGCTCGCGGAGATCGTCGTCGACACCGTCAAAGGGGTCCGAACCGACGAGGGCATCGCGCGCGACGAGATCCGCGTCCAGACTCAAGTGGGAGGGAGTTCGAGCGCGACGAAGCTCGTCGAGGGCGTCATCGTCGACGAAGAGCCCGTCAACGAGAACATGCCCCGTTCGGTCGAGGACGGGACGGTTGCGGTGCTGGACATGGAACTCGGTGTACGGGAAGCGAACATCGACGCCGAGTACAACATCACCGACATCGACCAACTCAACGCCGCCATCGAGGCAGAAGAGGGCGAGCTCCGAGGCTATACTGAAAAGCTCTCGGAAGCCGGCGTCGACGTCGCGTTCGTCACCGACGACGTCGAGGACCGCGTCGCGAGCGCGCTCGCGGAGGCGGGCATTCTGGCCTTCGAGAACGTCGGCAACGAGGACGCCCGTGCGGTCGCCCGCGCGGTCGGCGCGAAGCGCATCGGTAGCCTCGAAGACCTCGACACCGACGACTTCGGGTACGTCGAATCGATCGCCGTCGAGACATACGGTGATGACGAGCTCGCGTTCGTCGAGGGCGGCGCCGAGGCCGAGGCCGTCACGCTGTTCCTCCGTGGGGGTACCGAGCACGTCGTCGACGAGCTCGAACGTGCCATCGACGACGCGCTGGACGTCGTGACCGCCGCACTCGATTCGGGCGGGATCGTCCCCGGCGCGGGCGCGACCGAGATCGCGATCGCCGAGCGCGTTCGGGGCGAGGCTGCGAGCGTTTCGGGTCGCAAACAGCTCGCGGTCGAGGCGTTCGCCGACGCCGTCGAGGTACTGCCCCGCACGCTGGCGCGCAACACCGGGATGGACCCCATCGACGCGCTGGTCGACCTGCGCTCGGCGTACGACTCCACTGGCAGTGCGGGCATCATCTCGAAGGGTCAGACCGGCGAGGTCGCCGACCCCATCGAGGAGGGCGTCTTCGATCCCGCCGCCGTCAAGCGCGAGGCCGTCGAGAGCGCCACCGAGTCCGCGACGATGATCGTCCGTATCGACGACATCATCTCCGCGGACTGAGCCGCGTCGCTTTCCGAAGCCGGATTCTTCGTGCGAATCGGGTCCCGTCAGTCGCTCGTTTCCGAGCCGTCACTGACGACGAGTTCGAAATAGAAGGCAGCACCCTCCGACACTTCCCCGCTTCTCGCGCCGACACCGATACGGAACCGGTACGTCTCGGGTTCCAATCCGGGCGTGTCGCTGTAGAGTTCGTAGGTTCGTGTAACCGACTCGCCGCCCTCGAGTTCCTCGACGAGGCCGATGTCCTGAACCGCGGTTACGTGCCGTCCGTTCGTGCCGACGTGACTCGATTTCTCGTAGGCGTCCGTCCAGAGCGTAACACCGGGTTCGTCGGACGCGTCCGTCGGCTCCAGCCACGGGACGCCGAACGGCCACGGCGCGCCCGAGGAGACCTCGATCGGCTCGTCGCCCTCGTTTCGGAGCGCGAACTCGATCCCGAAGGGATCGTCCTCGGTGATCGACTCACGGCGCACGTCGAACCCGAGTTCGAGCGGCAGGTTCTCGGTCGGCGATTCTTCTGCTATCGCTACGGAAACGGTGTAGAGTATGTCAGTACTGCCGTCGTTCCCCGCACCGGACGAGCCGTCACCAAGACAGCCGGCGCCGGGGACACAGAGCAGGCTCGCTGCGGTCAGTCCGAGCACGGTGCGCCGTCGCATACGGAACCGTCGGCCCGCCTCACGAAAGGTCTTCGTAGGAATCGAGCCCCAGCAACAGGACCGCCAGCCGGGAGCGAGAACGAGACGGAACCGTCCGCGGGGTTCATCCGCCAGACGCTGCACAGCAACGACGGGTAGGCCCTTAGAACGAGACCGTCACGTCGGAGCCGACGCCCACGCCGAAGGCCTCGTCGCCGCGGCCGGCGTTGACCGCGAGTTCGACGTTTCCGTGGCTGCCGACGGTGACGAGCCGATGTCCGGGTTCGACGCGCGCGTAACTCCGTTCTGCGGGAGCGGCGGTGCCGTTGACCGCGACCTCCTCGCCGAAGCGCTCCTCCAGTACGCTCCCGGGAATGTTGGTGATGGCGTTGCCGAAGCGATCCGTGACGAGTACCTCGCCGCTCGCCTCCCGGCCCCGGAGGTCGGGCTCGGGAAAGCGCAGGTCCTCGGGGTCGTCGACCGGCGAGAGCCACTCGAGTCCTCCTACCGCTTCGACGCCGGTCTCGTGGACCGCCGCGGCGGCGGGCGCGAAGACGTCGCGGCCGTCGAACGTGGATCCCTCGCCGCCGGTGGCGGGGAACTCCTCGTGGTCGGGGTCGATCGCGAACGCCTCGGGTTCGCCGAGTTCGCGTGCCGCCGGGAGGAGCACGCCGTTGTCGGGACCGACGAGCGCGTGCTCGCCTGCCTGAACGACCAGCGCGTTCCGCTCGGTGCCGACGCCGGGATCGACCACCGCGAGGTGGACCGCCGGCGGGAACCACGGCAGGACCTCCCGCAGCCAGAAGGCGGCGGTGCGGGGCTCCTGACGGGGGAGGCCGTGGGCGACGTCGACCAGGCGGGCGTCCGTCCGCGAGAGGAGCACGCCTTTCATCGTCGCCGGGTACGGCTCGCCGAAGTCGGAGGTCAGCGTGATCATATCCCGTTGGTATCGCTCTCGCTGACCCGCTGGAGACGTTCGATACCGTTGGTCTCGGAGATCACGTCGACGACGGGGTCGGGGACCAGCGACTCCCAGTCGCGGTCCTCGATCATGCGCTCTCTGACCTCGGTACCCTCGAGCTCCTCGCGGTTGAACATCGGCGATTGGCGCACCTCGACGCCGGCCTCCTCGAACAGCCGGATCACTAAGGGATTGTTCGAGTAGGCGACTTGGAACTCAGGGCTCATCGACTGGACGTGGCTAACCCAGACGGAGTTGCGATCGAGGTCCTCGATGGGGACCGCGTAAGTCACCAGCTCGTAGTCGACGAGCGATTTCGTGATCATCATGATGCGCTCGCCGGCGGTGAAGGGATCGTGTATCGAGTGGGAATCACCGGCGCTGCCGATCCCGAGGACGAGTTCGTCGACCTCGCTTGCGATCCGATCGACCATGCGGTGGTGGCCGTTGTGGTACGGCTGGAAGCGACCGATGTAGAACCCCCGTGTCATCGTCTTGACCCACCCGACAGTGCGAGCCACCAAAAGCGTAGCGAGTCGTCCACTGAGGGCGGCAGGGAGAAAGTATATCAGTTGCGCAACCCTCGTTTCCACCAGCGACCAGATTCTATGAGCAACGAGAGAGACACCGGAGATCGCCCCGTAGACGGGGTGAGCGAGTCGTCGGACATCGATCCCGACGACGCCCAAGACGAATCCCCGCAGGACGACTCGGGGGATGGGTTCGGCAGCGATGTCGACGTCGGTTTCGACGCCGACATCAAGGAGGACGAAAGCGGCCTTCTGGGAGGGTTGCAGATCGAGTCCACGGAGGACATCAAAGTCCCCGAGAAGCTCGTCGATCAGGTGATCGGCCAGGACCACGCCCAGGAGATCGTCCGCAAGGCCGCCAAACAGCGACGGCACATCCTCATGATCGGCGCGCCCGGCACCGGGAAGTCGATGCTGGCCAAAGCGATGACCCAGCTCCTCCCGAACGAGGACCTCCAGGACGTCCTGATCTACCACAACCCTGACGACGGCAACGAGCCGAAGGTTCGCACCGTGCCCGCAGGGAAGGGCGATCAGATCGTCGACGCCCACAAGGAGGAAGCCCGCAAGCGAAACACGATGCGGACCATCCTGATGTGGCTGATCATCATCGTGATCCTCGGGTATTCGCTGTTCATCGGGAACATTCTCTTAGGAATCATCGCCGCCGCGATCATCTACCTCGCGTTCAAGTACGCGAACCGCGGCAGCGACGCGATGATCCCGAACCTCCTGATCAACAACGCCGACCGCACCACCGCGCCCTTCGAGGACGTGACCGGCGCCCACGCCGGCGCGCTGCTGGGCGACGTCCGCCACGACCCGTTCCAGTCGGGCGGCATGGAGACGCCGAGCCACGACCGGGTCGAGGCCGGCGGGATCCACAAGGCCCACCGCGGCGTGCTGTTCATCGACGAGATCAACACGCTCGACGTGCGAAGCCAACAGCACCTGATGACGGCGATCCAGGAGGGCGAGTTCTCCATTACCGGGCAAAGCGAGCGCTCCTCGGGCGCGATGGTCCAGACCGAGCCCGTCCCGACGGACTTCATCATGGTCGCGGCGGGCAACCAGGACGCACTGGAGAACATGCACCCCGCGCTGCGCTCGCGGATCAAGGGCTACGGCTACGAGGTGTTCTTCGACGACACCATCGATGACACCCCCGAGATGCGCCGCAAGTACGCCCGTTTCGTCGCCCAGGAGGTCGACAGGGACGGCCGACTCCCGCACTTCACCCGTGACGCGATCGAGGAGGTCATCCTCGAGGCCAAGCGCCGGTCGGGCCGAAAGGACCATCTCACGCTCGAATTCCGTAACCTCGGCGGTCTGGTCCGGGTGGCAGGCGACATCGCCCGCGCGGAGGACGCCGAGTTCACGACCCGCCAGCACGTCCTCGACGCGAAGGACCGCTCGCGCTCGATCGAACAGCAGCTCGCCGATACGTTCATCGAGCGCTACAGCGACTACGACATCTCGATGAACGAGGGCGGCGTCGTCGGCCGCGTCAACGGCCTGGCGGTCATGGGCGGGGACAGCGGGATCGTGAAACCGATCATGGCCGAGGTCACCCAGGGCCACGGCGAAGTGATCGCGACGGGCAAGCTTCAGGAGATCGCCCAGGAGTCGGTCCAGAACGTCTCGGCGATCATCAAGAAGTTCACCAACAACGACATCAACGAGATGGACGTCCACATCCAGTTCCTCCAGTCCTACGAGGGCGTGGAGGGCGATTCGGCGTCCGTCTCGATCGCGACCGCAGTGATCAGCGCCTTAGAGGAGATCCCGATCGCCCAGAACGTCGCCATGACCGGTTCGCTGTCGGTCCGGGGCGACGTACTGCCCGTCGGTGGGGTCACCCACAAGATCGAGGCGGCCGCGAAGGCCGGTATCGACACGGTGATCATCCCCAAGTCCAACGAGCAGGACGTCATGATCGAGGACGAGTACAAGGACCAGATCGAGGTCGTCCCCGTCAGCCACATCAGCCAGGTGCTCGACATCGCCCTGGTCGGCGAACCCGAAAAGGACGGGCTGGTCGATCGCCTGAAGAACATCACGACCGCGCTCGATCGGGACCGACAGGTCCCGAGCGGCTCTCCGACGCCGCAGTAGCGTGGCCAACTGGGCGACGTTCGTCGGCCTGACGGGCGTCGTCACCCTCTTGCTTCTCGCGCTGTCTCACGCCTCGCAAACCGCGATCAGCGAACCCGATTCCGACATCGACGTCGAGCCGACGAGCGGCCTCTTGCTCGTGAACGTCGCGCTTTCACAGGGCGTCTTTCTCAGCCTGCTTCTCGCCGCCGCGTGGTACACGCAGATTCCCCGTAGCGCGCTCGGCGTCAGTGGTGGGTCGACCGGGACTGCGGCGCTCGGTGCCGGTCTCGCGGTCGGGACCGCCCTCTACGTCGCCTCGGAACTGGGTGGGGCGGTCGCCGACCGGCTGGACGTCGAGTACGACGAGGGGCTCAGAGAGCTCCTCGCACCGGATTCACCGGGCGGCTGGGCGGTACTGTTGGGGCTCGTCCTTCCGGTGATCGCCGTCTTCGAGGAGGTCCTCTTTCGGGCCGCGCTGATCGGCGCAGTAGCGGCGGGCTACGGCGTTTCGCCGTGGCTCCTGGCCGTTCTGTCCTCGATCCTCTTCGCGCTCGGCCACGGTGCACAGGGCACCAGCGGGATCGTCGTCACCGGCCTGCTGGGGTTCGCGCTCGCGGCGGCGTTCATCGTCACCGAGAGCCTGCTCGTGGTCGTCCTCGCACACTACCTCGTGAACGCCCTCGAATTCCTGATCCACGAGGGGATCGGGATCGAGTGGCTCTAAGGGCTCGATTCGAGCTCCCGAAGCCGTCGGTCGAGCCCTGCAGGGAGTGCGCTCGGACCGTCGACGACGCGGTGTGAGGGCAGCAGGATCGGAACCGGATTGGCCTCCAGGGCGGCCCGGACGACCCCCTCGTCCTCCTCGGAATCGAGCCCCGGTACCGTCCGGGTGAGGGTCGCCACGTCCGTCGTCTCCCCGTATGGGACCTCGCGCACCCGTTCGAGCACCGCACGGTGGTCC
Organism: Halalkalicoccus subterraneus; assembly: GCF_003697815.1. Classification (NCBI taxonomy): domain Archaea; kingdom Methanobacteriati; phylum Methanobacteriota; class Halobacteria; order Halobacteriales; family Halalkalicoccaceae; genus Halalkalicoccus; species Halalkalicoccus subterraneus. Next base: position 19,497 of record NZ_RDQG01000028.1, read on the forward strand.
GTCGGGACCGTGAGCGCGATCGGGACGTCCTCGAAGTCGTCTGACTCGCCGGCCAGAACGCGCTCGATCTGATCGAGCAACGGGTGGCCACGCGTCGCCTCATCGGGTGGCTCCTCGGGAATCGAGAGACTGATGACGCGTCGGGAGGCGATCCCGATCCGCACCACACCGAACTCCCCGAGCGCCCGAGCGTAGATTCCCGTGTCGCTTTCGTCCATATCGATTGGAGGGCCGAGGGCGACTTCAACCCCGTGGCGCAAGTCTTATGTGCAAATCAGTACGTTAGCGTACAGTGATGAACACTAGTGATGCGCTCGCGCCCGCCGTCGAGGCGATCCTTCGGTCGGCCCGCGAGCGCGAAGGGGGGCACGAGCCGCTTGCGGTCGAGGCCCGGTCGTTCCCCGAGGCGGTCGCCGCCGCGGAGCGCGAGGGACGGGTCCCCGTAATCGCCGAGGTCAAACCCACGAGCCCGACGACGGAGGGCGTCCGGGAGGACGAGCCCGTCGAGTTGGCTCGAGAAATGGTCGCCGGCGGGGCGGCGGCGCTGTCGGTGCTGACTGAGCCCGAGCACTTCGGGGGGTCGCCCGAAACGCTGGAGCGGGTGCGCGAGGCCGTCGACGTGCCGGTGCTCAGGAAGGACTTCCTGCTTCGGGAGGACCAGCTCGACGTCGTCGAGTCCGATCTCGTTCTCCTAATCGCACGGTTCGTCGACGACCTCGCGGGGCTTATCGAAGCGGCGAGAGAACGGGGATTCCAGCCGCTGGTCGAGGTTCACACCCGCGAGGAACTCGAGGAAGCGCTCGCGGCCGGCGCGGAGATCGTCGGGATCAATAACCGCGATCTCGCCCGGTTGGAGGTCGATCTCGCGACCTTCGAGTCGGTCGCGAAGGAGGCCCCCGAGGACGTGCTACTGGTCGCAGAAAGCGGGATCAGTTCGGAGGAGGACGTCCGGCGGATGCGGACGGCGGGCGCGGACGCGCTGTTGATCGGTACCGCCATCATGGACGGGGACGTACGCGAGAACACCGAGGAGTTCACCACGCAATGAGCACGCACGAGACCAAGTTCGGACGCTACGGCGGCCAGTACGTACCCGAGGCGCTGATGCCCGCGATCGAGGAGCTGGAGGACGCGTATCAGCGGTACGTCCTCGAAAACGAGGACGGGTTCATGGACGACTTCCGCGCCCGTCTACGGGACTTCGGCGGGCGACCCACGCCGCTACAGCACGCCGAGGCGCTCTCGGCGCGTTACGACCGGGAGGTGTATCTCAAACGCGAGGACCTCCTCCACGGCGGGGCGCACAAGCTGAACAACGCTCTCGGGCAAGCGTTGCTCGCCAAATACATGGGCAAGGAACGGATCATCGCCGAGACCGGTGCCGGGCAACACGGCACCGCGACGGCGATGGCGTGTGCCCATCTGGGACTGGACTGCGAGATCTATATGGGCGAGCGCGACATCAACCGCCAGCGTCCCAACGTCTTCCGAATGCGACTGAACGGCGCGGAAATGAACCCCGTGACGACGGGACGGGGAACCCTCAAGGAGGCCATCTCGGAGACGATGCGCGACTGGGCCACCTCGGTCGAGGACACCCACTACGTGATCGGCAGCGTCGTGGGCCCGCATCCGTTCCCGCGGATGGTCCGGGACTTTCAGGCGGTGATCAGTGAGGAGGCCCGCGGGCAGATCGAGGAGAAAACAGGACAATTGCCCGACAGCGTGCTCGCGTGTGCGGGCGGGGGCTCGAACACGATGGGGGCGTTCCACGAGTTCATGGGGGAGGATGTCGATCTCTATGCCGTCGAGGCCGGCGGCAGTAGCCTCGAAGTGGACGAGAAGGGTGGCGTGGCGCCGAACTCCGCGTCGCTTTCCACTGGCAGCGAGGGCGTCCTCCACGGCGCGCGAACCAAACTGCTACAGGACTCGGACGGCCAGATCATGGAGTCACACTCGGTCTCGTCGGGGCTCGACTACGCGGGCGTCGGCCCCGAACTCGCCCATCTCGTCGACGAGGAGCGAGTGACTCCGGTGAACGTCGACGACGACGGGGCTCTCGAGGGCTTTCACCGGCTCTCCCAGTTGGAGGGAATCATCCCTGCGCTGGAGACGGCCCACGCCTTCGCCTTCCTCGAAGAGGAGTACGAGGACTTGGGAGAGGTCGTGATCGTCAACGTCTCGGGGCGCGGAGACAAGGACCTCGAATCGGTGATCGAGGAGACCGCCGAACGCGAGATCGAAGGGGCACCTGACATGGACGTCTTCCAGGGGGGACTATGAGTCGGAGTCGTATCGACGAGGCCTTCGCGGACGGGCCGGCCTTTATCCCCTATCTCGCGGCGGGCGATTCAGGCGTCTCCGGGAGCGAAGCGACCGGAGGCTCGGAAGACCTACGGTCTTCCGGCGTCGAGTCGACCAAGGAGTACGTCCGCGCGCTGGTGCGTGGCGGCGCGGACGTGGTCGAACTCGGCCTTCCGTTCTCGGAGCCGATCGCGGAGGGCTCGACCATCCAGAACGCGATCGTCCGCTCGCTCGCGGGCGGGATGACCCCCGAGACCTACTTCGACTTGGTCGAGGACCTCGACATCGAGGTGCCGATCGTCTGCATGACCTACTACAACCTGATCTATCGCTACGGCGACGAGGAGGGACCGGAGCCGTTCGTTCGGCGCGCTGCCGAGGTCGGTATCGACGGGTTCGTCGTTCCCGATCTGCCCGCCGAGGAGGCCGACCCGCTCCGGGAGGCCTGCGATTCCTACGGGCTGGACTTGGTGTTCATCGTCGCGCCGACGACGCGCGGCGAGCGCCTCGAACGCATCATGAGCCAGGTCTCGGGCTACGTCTACGTGCAGGCGCGCCTCGGAACCACGGGCGCGCGCGCCGACGTGAGCGACCAGACCGACGCGAGTCTCGAACGCCTGGAGGAGTGGGACGTCCCCAAGGCGGTCGGCTTCGGGATCAGCGAGCGCGAACACGCGGAACGCATCGTCGCGGGCGGCGCGGACGGGATTATCGTCGGCTCGGCCCTGGTCGACATCATTGCCGAGGGCGATACGGACGATGGAACCGTCGCCGAACGCCTCGAACGCAAGGCTCGCGAACTGAAGGAGGGTGCGCTCGCGGGGGCGGCTGACCGGCCGCAACCGGAACGTCCATAACCGCTCCATGCCGGAGTGTCTCATACTATGACCGCAGGCTTCGACGCGCGACTCGACAGGATCAGTACCGGCGAAAAGTACCTCATCGTCCCGATGGACCACGGGATCACGATGGGCGCGGTGAAGGGACTAAAGGACATCGAGGGGACGATCGACGCGGTGACCCGGGGCGGCGCGGACTGCGTGCTCACGCAAAAGGGGATCGCCTCGCGAGTCCATCCGAACACCAACGGCGCGGGCTACGTCGTCCACGTCAACGGCTCGACCACCATCGGCCCCGACGAGAACGACAAACGCGTGACCTGCACGATCGAGGAGGCGATCCGCGCGGGCGCGGACGCCGTCTCCTTCCACATCAACGTCGGCTCGGACTACGAGCCCGAGCAGATCGAGGGGCTCGCCGAACTGAGCGGGAAAGCGGAACGCTTCGGCATCCCCGTGCTGGCGATGGCCTACGCGCGCGGGCCCGGAATCGACAGCGCCGACCCCGAGGCGCTGGGCCACGCGGTGCGCCTCGCGGAGGAACTCGGCGCCGACGTCGTCAAGACGGGCTACTCGGGCGACGCCGAGAGCTTCCAGCACGTCATCGAGTCGACGCGCCTGCCCGTCGTGATCGCGGGCGGGGCGCGAGGCACCGACGAGGACACCCTCGAGAAGGTCCGCGGGGCGGTCGACGCCGGCGGCGCGGGCATCTCGATGGGCCGGTCGATCTTCCAGCACGACGACCCCGAGGCGATCACGCGGGCGGTCTCGACGATCATCCACGAGGGCGCAAGCGTCGACGAGGCCATCGAGGAAGCAGGACTCGTGATCGAAGCCTGAAGACGGCTGCAGGCACAACGACTAACGACGGCGACGGCAAAGCGCCGCCCATGCCACGCGAGCTCCGTCCCGGCGACGAGCCGGCACTTGACGAGGAGTTCCCGAACCTCACGGTGCTTTCGCGATCACCCGAGAACGCCGAGGTCGCCACCCGATCGGATCTCGACGGGCTGTTGACGCCAGCGGGGACACACTACATCCGGAACCACTACCCGACGCCCGAAACCGACGCCGAGGGATGGACGGTATCACTGACGGGGCTGGTCGAGGGAAGCGGGGAGACCGGGGCGGACGCCGACGGCCCCGCCGTCGGGATCGAGGAACTGCGCGAGGACTACCCCACCGAGTCGGTCGTTCACACGATGGAGTGTTCGGGCAACGGCCGCACGTTCTTCGAACCCGATGCGGAGGGCCACAGCAGTTGGAGTACCGTCTGCGGTTCGACGACGGGACGGATCCCGAGGAACTGGACTGCGTGGAGACCACGGATACATACGAGCAGATGGCGGCCGACGAGCCGCGCCACGCCTACTTCTTCGACCAACTCCCCAAATCGTTGATCACGGCCCCCGCCGACGGTGCGACCCTGTCGGCGGACGAGGCCGTCGAGATAGAGGGGCTCGCGTGGGCGGGCGAGAACCCCGTCGAGAGCGTCGAACTCTCGACGGATGGCGGCGGGACGTGGGTCGACGCCGACCTCGGGGAGCAAGCGCTCGGGCGCTACGCATGGCGGCGCTTCCGGGCCGAGTGGAACCCTGAGGCGGGCAAGCACCGACTGCTCGCGCGGGCGACCGACACGACGGGACGAATCCAGCCGACGCGGGTCGCCGAACCCGATCCCGAACAGACGGAAATCGAGGACGATAGCTACCCGTGGAACACGCAGGGCTACGGTAACAACGCCCACCGGCCGCTGGGAGTCTCGATACACGTCGGACTCGACGACGCGTAGTCGCCGACCGCAGGCACAACTCGTTTGGCCGACGAGCGAGGTCCCCCTAGTATGGGACAGGTACACTACGACTTCGCGGACGAGACGGCGATCGTGACAGGCGGTTCCTCGGGCATCGGCCGGGCGATCGCGCTGGCGTTCGGCGACGCGGAGGCGACCGTGATCGTCGCCGATAAACAGGAAGAACCGAAGGACCCCGACAGCGACGTTCCGACCCACGAGGTCATCGCGGAGTCGGGGGGTAACGCCGAGTTCGTCGAGACGGACGTCGCAGACCCCGAGCAGGTCCGCTCAGTGGTCGAGGCCGCCCGCGACTACGGGGGAGTCGACGTCATGGTCAACAACGCGGGCGTGTTCATCGGCGGTTCGTTCACCGAGTACGACAGCGAGGACCTCGATACGGGCTACGAGGTCAACATTCGAGGAATGTTCGTCGGCACCCAGGCCGCCGCGAACGACATGCTCGACCGAGAGGCCGAGGGGGCGATCGTTAATACCGCCTCGATCAGCTCGAACCTCGCCCAGCACGGCCAAGTGGCGTATGACACCACAAAAGGTGCGTTGCGGATGTTGACGCGGGGAGCGGCCCTCGAACTCGCTTCGGAGGGGATCAGAGTGAACGCCACCGCACCGGGTCAGATCGCCACGGAGTTCACCGAGAACGGTACCGAGCGCACCCAGGAGCGTGCCGGCGACGGGGAGTTCCTCAAACCGATCCCGATGGGGCGGGCGGGCTTTCCTGAGGACGTGGCCGACGCCACCCTCTATCTCGCGAGCGACGCTGCCGGCTACACCACCGGCGAACTGCTCCCCGTCGACGGCGGCTGGCAGATCGCCTGAAGCGGGGCGCGCGGCGGGCCCGAATGGTTGGTTTCAAGCCCGCCCCGTGCGAGCGACGAGACATGACGCGATCCGTGTGGCTGAAAGCCGACGACGCGGTCGGCGACTGGGAGACGCGCAAACGACGAATCACCGCCGGGCTGGAGGCCGGCGTCGACTGGGTCCTCGTCGACGAGGACGACGTCGAGCGCGTGCGCGAACTGGGCAGCGTGAACGTCGCGGCCTTCCGTTCGGGTGGCGACGTCCACGTCATGGACGCCGAGGAGTCCGAGACCGAGCCCGACCCGGACGCCGTCGTGGTCGGCAAGAAAGGCGAGGGCGACGGCACCGTCGACCTCCCCGAGGACTTCTCGGGGTCGGCGGACCTCTCGGCGCTGCGGCGCGAAGCGGAGCTCGCGACGGGGGCCTATATCAGGATCTTCGACGAGTACTACGAGTCCTTCGCCGAGCAGGCGGCCGAGGAGGCCGACTACACGGTCGTCGTCGGCGAGGACTGGACGATCATCCCGCTGGAGAACCTGATCGCCCGGATCGGCGAAGAGACCGAACTGATCGCCGGCGTCCAGAGCGCCGAGGAGGCCCGCACCGCCTTCGAGACCTTGGAACTGGGTGCGGACGCCGTGTTACTCGATTCGGACGATCCCGATACGATCCGCGAGACGGTCGCCGTACGCGACAGCGCCGAGCGCGAACACCTCGATCTGGACTGGGCGACGGTCACCGAGATCGCCCAAACGGGCAGTGCCGACCGGGTCTGTGTCGATACGGGCAGCCTGATGGACCACGACGAGGGGATGCTCGTCGGATCGATGAGTCGAGGACTGTTCTTCGTCCACGCCGAGACCGCCGAGTCGCCGTACGTCGCCTCGCGGCCCTTCCGGGTCAACGCCGGGGCGGTCCACGCCTACGTTCGCACGCCGGACGGCGGCACGAAGTACCTCTCGGAGCTCGAAAGCGGCGACGAGGTCCAGATCGTCGACGCGAACGGGGAGACCCGCGAGGCGATCGTCGGCCGCGTGAAGATCGAGAGCCGGCCGATGTTCCGCGTCGAGGCCGAAACCGAGAACGGGGATCGGGTCGCGACGTTGCTCCAGAACGCAGAAACCATCAAGGTCCGGACCCGCGAGGGGCGAAAAGCCGTGACCGACCTCGAGGAGGGCGACGAGGTGTTGCTCTACTACGAGGCGGTTGCGCGCCACTTCGGCGAGGCCGTCGAGGAGCGCATCATCGAGAAGTGAGGTCGGGTCCTTCGGGTTCGGCCTCGGGGTCGAGCGGTTCGGTACACCAGTGACAGAAGTCGAGTTCGAGGTCGTCGACCTCGCGTCCGCAGTGCGGGCAGCGGTGGCCCTCGACGCGCTGGCGCTCCTGACTCGCCTGCCAGTAGGCGTCGGCGGCGCTGAACCCGATCACGACGAAGAGCGCTAGCTGTGCCTCGAACGGAAGGTCCGCGGAAAGCGCGAGGGCGTCGCCGAACGAGTTGACCCCGTCGACGAGCCCCTCCGGAACGAACAGGACGAACGAGAGGACGACCATCCAGAACCACAACAGGGCACGGAACCAGGCCCGGAGGTAGACGTGGCCGAGGCCGGGAACGGCGATCGCTAGAAAGGCCGCGAACCACGGTCGCTTGTGCGACTCCCCGCTCATTGCCGGGAAGTCTAGTCCACTGCTACTTATAGTATCGGAAGCGAACCCCGATTCCTCGAAGCCGCCTCAGAGGCCGAGCAGCCGCAGGACGACCCCGAGACCGACGACCAGCAACCCGAGGCCGAGCCCGATTCCGGGGATGGGGATCGGCAGCAGGCCGATACCGAGGACGATACCCAGCAGTATCACGATCGTCGAGATCTTGATCACACGTATCGTGGTCGGGGAACGCCCAAAGGGCTTGACCCGGCATCTGAACTGACCGATCAGTGGCCGGTCTTCCAAGCGGCGAGCCCGGCAAGGGTCACGAGGATCCCGTAGAGCAGTCCGGTGCCCGGCAGCGGGACGGCGCCGAACAACAGGCCGAGCACGCCGACCGGGAGAAGTACCGTCGAAACGTTGGTCATATCGGTACCAATCGGCCGGAGGAGAAAGCCTTTGGGCCGGCAGTGGCTCGATCACCACCGCTAAGTACCACAGCGTCATTGCTCACCCATGAGCGATCTGGGCAAGATCGACCGCGAGTTCTTCGACGAGCAGATCTACCCGCACCTCGGTGCCGACCGGGAGGACGTCCGGCTCGGGCCACAGCACGGCGTCGATTTCGGGGTAATCGACGTGGGCGATCGGGTCGTCGCGCTCGCGACCGACCCCGTCTTCGTCATGCCCTCGTTGGGCTTCGACCGGGCGGCGTGGTTCGCCTTCCACATCCTGATGAGCGACGTCGCGGTCTCCGGGCTCCGCCCGACGCACCTCTCGATCGACCTCAACCTGCCCGCCGAGATCACCGACGAGCAGTTCGCGACGGTCTGGAAGACGATGCACGCCGAGGCCGAGGACCTTGGCGTCTCGGTCGTGACCGGCCACACCGGGCGATACGCGGGCTGTAACTACCCGATGGTCGGCGGCGGCACCGCACTCGCCGTCGGCGATCCCGCGGATCTGGTGCGCCCGGACGGCGCGCGGGCGGGCGACGAGGTGATCGTCACGAAGGGACCGGCGATCGAGGCGACGGGGCTGCTCGCGATCCAGTTCGAGGACCTCCTCGATCTCGATGGGGAAGCGATGGAGGCCGCAAAGGAGCGTTTTTACGACATGAGCCCCGTGCGTGACGCGTTGGTCGCGGCCGCGGCCGGACCGGTCACGGCGATGCACGACGCCACCGAGGGCGGGATGTATGGAGGGCTCCACGAGATTGCACGGGCCGGCGGCGTGCGGATCGACGTCGAGCGCGACGCGGTACCGGTCCTGGGCGGGGTCGAGGAGACTTGCGGGGCCTTCGAGATCGACCCGTGGATCTCGATCAGCGAGGGGACCCTGCTGGTGACCGTCGAGAGCGGCGGGGCCACGGACGTGCTCTCGGCGCTCGAATCGGAAGACATCCCGGCGGCGCGCGTCGGCGAGGCGAGCGCGGGCACGGGCGTCTACTTCGACGGCGAACCCGTAGAGCGCCCCGAGCGCGATCCCTTTTGGGCGGCCTTCGAAGAGGGAATGGCCGAGTTGGAGGGCGAAGAATGACCCGCAGACCGGCCCCGCACACCCCGCCGGTGGCACTGACGATCGCGGGCAGCGATTCGGGCGGCGGCGCGGGGATCCAGGCCGACGTCAAGACGATGGAATCGCATGGAGTGTTCGCGACGAGCGCGATCACCGCGGTCACCGCCCAAAACACCCGCGGGGTCGAGCGCTCGCACGTTCTCCCCACCGCGGAGATCGACGCCCAGATCGAGGCCGTGACGGACGACTTCGAGGTGGGCGCGATCAAGACCGGCATGCTCGCGACGAGCGGGATCGTCGAGCTAGTGGTCGAAACGCTCGCCGACTACGACGGACCGGCGGTGATCGACCCGGTGATGGTCGCAACCAGCGGGGATCGACTGCTCGAACCCGAGGCCGAGGCGGCCTACGAGGCACTGATCGCCGAGGCCACCGTGGTGACACCGAACGCCGACGAGGCCGCCGTCCTGACCGGGATCGATCCCGAGGACGCCGACGACGCCCGCGAGGTCGGCGAGGCGCTCGTCGAAACGGGTGCGGAGGCGGCGCTCGTCAAGGGCGGACACCTGCCGACCGAGGACGTACAGGACGTGCTCGTGACGGACGAGGGAAGCGAGGTCTTCGAGCACGCGCGGGTCGACACCGAGGCGACCCACGGCTCGGGCTGTACCCTCGGGTCGGCGATCGCCGCCCGCCTCGCACGCGGCGAGGACCTCGACCGAGCGGTCCCGGGCGCGCTCGACTTCATGGAGCGCGCCGTCAGGTACTCGCTCGACGTGGGAGAGGGTCCGGGGGCGGTCCACCACCTCGCCAGCCTCCGAGACCGCGCCGAGCGCGAGCCGACGGCCGAGAGAGTGCAAGGAATCGTCGAGCGGTTCGTCGCGGAGGACCTTCGAGAACTCGTCCCCGAGGTGGGGATGAACGTCGTCGGGGCGACACCCTACGCCGAATCAGTGGGCGAGACCGCCGCCGTCGAGGGACGGATCACGAGAACGATGTCGGGCATCGCGCCCAATCGGGGGGTTCGCTTCGGGGCGTCGAGTCACGTCGCGCGCTTCCTGCTGTCGGCCCGCGAGTTCGCGCCCGACCTCCGATTCGCGGTGAACTGCCGGTTCGACGACGACGTCGAGGCGGCGCTCGACGCCCTCGACGCCCCGATCGCCGAGTTCGACCGGGGCGAGGAGCCCGAGAACGTGAAAGCGGCGGAGGGTAGTACGATGGGGTGGGGCGCTCGCCAGGCGTTCGACGTCGAGGAGACGCCCGCGGCCGTGATCGACCGCGGAGAGGTCGGCAAGGAGGCGATCGTCAAGTTGGTCGCGCCCGACCCTGAGACAGTGATCGAACGGACGCTGGCGGTCCGGGACGCGCTCGACGGGGCGCCGGACTAGCGAACGCGATCGAGCACCGGGATCTCCGCGATTCGCTCCGCGGGGAGCAGCGACCAGTCGATCCCCGACGGTTTCTCCCCGCCCTCGGTCCGAATCACGCGTTCGGGGGTACATACGAGATCCATCGGCACGTCGTGGGCGGCGGGGGCGGGAGCGTCGTCGACCACCTGCGTCTCGTGGACGGTCGTCGCCGTCGGGGTGTCGTCGTCGACGAGGTCGAGTTCACGGAGGACCGCGAATTCGAGGTCCGAGTAGCCCTCGCCCTTGCCGACCCGCGCGCCGGTTTCGGTCATCGCCACGCTGCCCGACACCACGAGGTCGATCGCGGGCATCCCGTCGGGACCTCTCGGAACGCCGTGTTTCGCTACCCCTGAAACGGTCGTCGCTTCGTCGATATCGCTCACCTCGGCAGGATCGAGTTCGAGGAACGGTTTCTCGCTTTTCAGCCGCGGCTGGGCCATGTAGAGGGTCTTGCCCTCACGGAGCGCTCGCCGGCGTACGGGAAGTTGCGGGGCGTCGGGGTTGGCCTTGACCGTCTCCACCTCGTCCCACTCGGGTGTTTCGACCAGTCGTTCGGCCGCCTCGTCGGCCCCCGCGAAGTTGGGGATCCGGCCGTGGGGCGGGAACGGGAACCGGGCGATCCCCTCCGATTCGAGCGCGTCCCATATCCGCTCGCGTAGCGCCTGTTTGTCCATGTGTGAGCTACGGGGAGACGGGAGGAAAGCCCCGACGGTTCGGCCACAACGGGTTTGGAGATCGCTGCTCGAACCCCACCATGGACGAGAGACGCTGTCCCGACTGTGGGGTGACGATGGACACCGGAACGCTGATCGGTTCGGCCGACCGCGAGGCGGTGAAGCTCCGCACCGACGAGTCTGCCGGCGGCGTGCTCGGGAAGCTCGGAATGAAGGAAACGCTGCCGGTCACGGCGTGGGCCTGTCCGGAGTGCGGGCTGGTTCGGCTCTACGCCGACGACTCCGCGTCGGCGTGAACCCGACACGGTTTTGGCGATCACGGGCGACCGTTACGTCATGACAGAGGGCGGAATCGTCGGGGAGTTCCTCGGGTTGAAGGAGGGGACCGACGCCGATCTGTTGACGATGCAGTGTGGGGATTTTTATGAGTTCTTCGCCGACGACGCCGAGTTAGTGGCGGAGGAACTCGACCTGCGAGTCTCGGAGAAGTCCTCCCACGGCTCGTCGTACCCGATGGCGGGCGTGCCCCTCTCGGAGCTCACGCCGTATCTCAAGGCGCTGGTCGAGCGGGGCTACCGGGTCGCGGTCGCAGAACAGTACGACACCGACGACGGGGGCCACGCCCGCGAGATCGTCCGGGTGGCGACGCCGGGTACGCTCATCGAGACGAGCGACGAGGACGCTCGATACCTCGCGGGGATCGTCCGCGTCGCCGATGACTGCTACGGACTCGCGTTCGCGGAGGTGACGACCGGACGATTCCTCGTCACTCGGGTCGAGGGCGAGGACGCCGCGGCGCGTGCGATCACCGAATGCTACCGCTACGACCCCGTCGAGATCCTGCCAGGACCAGATCTTAGAGAGGACGAGGACTTTCTCAACTCGCTTTCTCAACGGACCGACGCCGAGGTGACCCGCCACGAGGAGAACGCCTTTGCGCCCGGCGCGGCGACCCACACTACCAGGGAGCAGTTCGGCCGCGAGACGCTGGCGAGCCTGGATCTGGAGCCCGAGGGCCCGGAGGTCCGCGCGGCGGGCGCGGTGCTCTCGTACGTCGCGGAGACGGGATTGGGAGTGCTTCCCTCGATGACGCGGCTGCAGCCCTACGGCGCCGACGACTTCGCCTCGTGTGACGTCACGACCCAGCGCAACCTCGAGATCACTGAAACGATGACCGGCGCGGGCCGGTCACTGTTCGAGACGGTCGACCACACCGTCACGAGCGCGGGCGGGCGGCTGCTGAAGGAGTGGCTCGGGCGCCCCCGGCGGTCGCTCCGCGAGCTCCATCGCCGCCAGGAGTCCGTGGCGGCGCTCGCAGAGCGCGCGCTGGCCCGCGAGGACCTCCGGGAGCTGCTCGGGGAGGCCTCCGACCTCGAACGGCTCGCGGGCCGGGCGACCCACGGCAGCGCCGACGCACACGCCCTGCTGCGGGCGCGCGACACCCTCGCCCTCCTGCCCGCCCTCGCCGACCTGATAGCGGACGACGACCGGCTCGCGGACTCACCGGTATCGAAGGTCGTCGAGCGACCGGACCGCGAGGCCGCGGCGGAGCTCCGCGAAGCGCTCAGTGAGGCGTTGGCCGAAGAGCCGCCGAAAACACTCAAAGAGGGCGGGCTGATCGACCGGGGCTACGACGCCGATCTCGACGAGCTGGTCGGGCGCCACGAGGCGGCACTGGAGTGGATCGACACCCTCGGCGAGCGGGAGAAGGAGGCTCATGGAATCACTCACCTGCAGGTCGACCGCAACAAAACCGATGGATATTACATCCAGGTCGGCAAGAGCGAGGCCGAGACGGTTCCCGAGAGCTACCGGCAGGTGAAGACGCTGAAGAACTCGGTGCGCTTCACCACCGACGCCCTCGAGGAGCGCGAGCGCGAGGTGCTTCGACTCGAAGAACAGCGCGGTGAACTCGAGTACGAGCTGTTCTGCGAGCTGCGCGAACGGGTCGCCGAGCGGGCGGATCTGCTGCAGGACGTCGGACGGACGATCGCGGAGCTCGACACTCTGGCGAGCCTCGCGACCCACGCCGTCGAGAACCGTTGGGTCCGCCCCGAGCTGGAGGACTCTCGGGCGCTCGACATCGAGGCGGGCCGGCACCCGGTCGTCGAGCGGACGACGGAGTTCGTCCCGAACGACCTTTCCCTAACTGATGACCGCGAGTTCCTGATCGTCACCGGCCCGAACATGTCCGGCAAATCCACGTACATGCGCCAGGTCGCGCTGATCGTCCTGCTGGCGCAGGTGGGGAGTTTCGTGCCCGCCGAGTACGCGAGAATCGGCCTCGTCGACGGGATCTACACCCGCGTGGGTGCGCTCGACGAGCTCGCACAGGGCCGCTCGACGTTCATGGTCGAGATGCAGGAACTCTCGAACATCCTCCATTCGGCCACGGAGGACTCGCTGGTGATCCTCGACGAGGTCGGCCGCGGAACGGCGACCTACGACGGGATCAGCATCGCGTGGGCGACCACCGAGTACCTGCACAACGAGACCCGCGCGAAGACGCTGTTTGCGACCCACTATCACGAGCTGACGGCGCTCGCCGACCACCTCCCGCGCGTCGAGAACGTCCACGTCGCGGTGGATGACGAAGGTGACGACGTCACCTTCCTGCGGACGATCCGCGAGGGGCCGACGGACCGCTCCTACGGGGTCCACGTCGCGGGGCTTGCGGGCGTTCCGGGCCCCGTCGTCTCGCGGTCGGACGAGGTGCTCGAACGACTGCGCGCGGAGAAGGCGATCGAGGCGAAAGGCGGGGGTAGCGAGTCGAGTGGGGGATCCGGAACCCAGCAGGTGGTCTTCGACGTGGGCTCGGGACAGTTCGCAACGGCCTCGACCGACGGCGGGGACAGCGGGAACAGCGGGGATGACGCCGACGAGCCGCTCGATCCCGAAGCCGAGGCGGTCCTCGCGGAGCTCTCGGGGACGGAGCTCGCGAACGTCTCGCCCGTCGAGTTGATCGGGAAGGTCCAGGAGTGGCAATCGAGGGTTCGCGAATGAGTCGCGACGAACACGAGATCCGCGCGCTCGACGCCGCGACGGTGGACAAGATCGCCGCCGGCGAGGTGGTCGAACGGCCCGCATCGGTCGTGAAGGAGCTCGTCGAGAACGGTCTCGACGCCGATGCAAGCGAAATCACCGTCGAGGTCGATGCGGGCGGAATCGACCGGATCCGGGTCGCCGACGACGGGGTCGGAATGAGCGAATCGAGCGCGAAGAAGGCGGTCCAACAGCACACCACGAGCAAGCTCCGGGATATTTCGGACTTGGAGCGAGGTGTCTCGACGCTCGGCTTCCGGGGCGAGGCGCTCTATACCATCGGCGCGGTGTCGCGACTCACCGTCACGACGAAACCCCGCGGCGGGGAGACGGGGACGAAACTCACACTGGCGGGTGGCGAGGTCGAGGGCTGCGAGCCGGCGGGCTGTCCCGAAGGGACCGCCGTCGAAGTAACGGATCTGTTCTACAACACGCCCGCTCGGAAGAAATACCTCAAACGCGAGGCGACGGAGTTCGACCACGTCAACACCGTCGTCACGCGCTATGCGCTCGCCAATCCGGCGGTCAGGTTCGTGCTCGAACACGACGGTCGGGAGGTCTTCGCGACGACCGGTCAGGGCGACCTCCAGTCGACAGTACTCTCGATCTACGGCCGGGAAGTCGCCCGCGCGATGGTTCCGATTGGGGAGCTCGCGTCGGGGCCCTTAGAGGGGCTTTCGGGCTACGTCAGCGACCCCGAAACCACGCGCTCGAACTCGGCGTACATCTCGACGTACGTCAACGGGCGGTACGTCCGTGCGAAAACGGTTCGGTCGGCCGTCATCGATGCCTACGGCACGCAGTTGGCCCCCGACAGGTATCCGTTCGCCGTTCTCGATCTCGACGTCCCACCCGAAACGGTCGACGTGAACGTCCACCCCCGGAAGATGGAGGTCCGCTTCGGCGAGGAAGACGCCATTCGCGAGCAGATCGAGGAGACCGTAGAGAACACCCTGCTCGAACACGGGCTGATCCGGGCGTCGGCCCCGCGCGGGCGGTCGACCCCCGAGGAGACGGCGATCGCGCCGGAGTCCGGGGAGAACGACGCGGCGGGTGGCTCGTCGTCCCCGTCGGGGGCGTCCGGGACCGGGTCGGACACCGGCGGCTCGGCGGAACGATCTCCGTCGCGAACTCACGGGGTCGGCGACGCCACCGGGACATCGGGCACCGGTGGCGAAACGAGCGCGGAGGGAGGCGTTACGGGTGGGCGAGAGACGAGGGGCGACGAGTCGGGCGAACGCCGGTTTCGTGCCCCGGCGACCCAGACGACGGTCGGCGAGCCACGCTCGCCGGACTACGAGCGACTGCCCGACCTGCGGGTGCTCGGCCAGCTACAGGGAACGTACGTCGTCTGTGCGGCCGACGACGGACTCCTCCTCGTCGACCAGCACGCCGCCGACGAACGGGTCCACTACGAACGCCTCCGGGAGGAACTGGGCGGCGAGACGACGACCCAGGCGCTCGCCACGCCGGTCGAACTCGAACTGACGGCCCGCGAGGCCGAGCTGTTCACCGCCTACGAGGACGCGCTCGCGCATCTCGGGTTCGCCGCGAGCCTCGACGGGCGGACGGCGCGGGTCACGACCGTCCCGACCGCCTTCGACGCGACGCTGTCGCCCGAACTCCTGCGGGATGCCCTCGACGAATGCGTCTCGGGTGACCCCAGCGATACGGTCGATTCGACCGTCGACGACCTGCTGGGCGACCTCGCGTGCTACCCTGCCGTGACGGGCAATACCTCGCTGACGGAGGGGTCTGTCGTCGAGCTACTGGCGGCGCTCGACGCCTGTGAGAACCCGTATGCCTGCCCGCACGGGCGACCGACGGTGATCCGAATCGACGGTGAGGAGCTCTCCGATCGGTTCGAGCGCGACTATCCGGGCCACGCGGGACGCCGGGACTGATTACGAGGCCGTCTCTCGGCCGGGCGCGTCGCCGACGCGGTCGGGTCGGCGCTGGAGGCGTTCGAACAGGCGGTACTCCCGATACGTCTGCAAGCCCAGTACGGGGACGGCCCCGCCGAACAACGCCAGCGCGACGGGCAGGTCGAGCAGTGCCGCCCCGGCAGTTCCGAGGACGCTCCCCACACAGAGGCCTGCCCCGGCGTAGAGCCGCCGGCGGGTCCGCTCGATCGCCCCCCGTTCGTGGTCAGCGCCATCGGTCGGGAACATGGGTGGCGATACGCGCGCGACCGTTAAGATACCCCGCCAAGCGCACTGAAAGTGAAACAGCCAGAGGGGAACGGGGTCACCCTACGAGAGCGCGAAGGGGGTTGATTTTTGACGCCGCGCGAGAACTGCGGGGTATGACCGACCTCGTGACCTTCGGCGAGACCATGATCCGGCTCTCGCCGCCGGACGACGAACGTCTCGAAACCACGACCGAACTGGAGGTCCGCGCCGCCGGCGCCGAGAGCAACGTCGCGGTCGCGGCCGCGCGGCTGGGTACCGAAGCCGTCTGGACCTCGAAACTGCCCGACTCGCCGCTGGGGCGGCGGGTGACGAGCGAACTCGAGAGCTACGGACTCGAAACCGACCCCGTCCTGAGCGACGAGGGGCGCCAGGGCACCTACTACATCGAGTTCGCCGGCGAGCCGCGGGGAACCGACGTGATCTACGACCGGGCGGACGCAGCGGTGACGACCGCCCGCGCCGAGGAGCTCCCGATCGAGCGCATCAGGGAAAGCGAATGGTTCTACACCAGCGGAATCACGCCCGCGCTCTCGGATACCCTCGAAGAAACGACCGAGGAGCTGCTGCGGGCAGCACGGGAGGCGAGGACGAAGACGGCCTTCGACCTGAACTACCGGAGCAAGCTCTGGTCGCCCGCGGCGGCCCGCGAGACCCTCACCGGGCTCTTCGAACACGTCGACGTGCTCGTGACGGCGGTGCGCGACGCGAGGAACGTCCTCGACGCGACGGGCGACCGCGAGGCGATCGCCCGCGAGCTCGCCGACGAATGGGGCTTCGAGACGGTCGTACTCACGCTCGGGGCCGAGGGCGCACTCGCCGTCCACGACGGAGACCTCACTCGCCAGTCGGCGTTCGAAACCGAGACCCTCGATCCCATCGGGACCGGCGACGCCTTCGTCGGGGCCTTCCTCGCGAAACGGATCGGAGGCGGCGATATCGGTGGGGCGCTCGAATACGGCGCGGCGACGGCGGCGCTCAAGCGAACGATCCCCGGCGACATCGCCGTCGTCACCTCCGTGGAGGTCGAAAGCGTGATCGACACGGCCGAAAGCGGGATCTCGCGGTAGGTCACCGACCCCGACCGGGCAACGGCTAAACGGCCGCGGGCCGAAGGAGGGATATGACCCACGTCGCGATCGTCGGGGCCTACGGCAGCGCGGGCGTCGCGGTTGCCGAGTCGCTGGCCGACGCCGACGAGGACGTCGAACTGACGCTGATCGACGACGGCGAACCGGGCGGCGGACTGTGTATTCTCAGAGGCTGTATGCCCTCGAAGGCGGTGCTCTCGGCGGGCGCTCACAAGTTCCAAGCCCGCCACGACGACCGGCTGTCGGGCGTCCCCGAGGTCGATCTCGCGCGCGTCGTCGAGACGAAAGACGAGCAGGTGCTCGGCTTCGCGGAACACCGCCGAGCGGCGGTCCACGACCTCGCAGAGCGCGAAAGCGTCGAGTTCATCCATGAGACTGCCCGCTTTACCGGCCCGCACACACTGGCGGTGGACGACCGGGAGATCGAGGCCGATTACGTCGTGATCGCGACGGGTTCGACGCTGAACGTGCCGGACCTACCCGGAATGGACGAGGTCGATCCCATGGGCAGTGCCGAGGTGCTCGATACGACGGAGTTCCCCGATTCGGGGATCGTGATGGGCTTTGGCTACATCGGGCTCGAACTCGTGCCCTACCTCGCCGAGGCCGCCGGAATGGAATTAACAGTGATCGAGCATGACGACCGCCCGGTCGACGAGGCCCCGCCCGAGTACGGCGATACGATCCTCGATCTCTACCGCGAGGCCTTCGAGATCGAGGTCCTGACGAACGCACGCGAGCGCTCGGTCGAGGCGACCGCCGAGGGCGGCGTGCGCATGGAACTCGACTGTGAGGGGAAGACGGAGACGATCGAGGCCGACCAGCTCTTCACGTTCACCGGCAGGAAACCGAACCTGGATGGCGTCGGAATCGAGCACACCGACCTCTCGCCCGAGGAGGGCTGGGTCGAGGACACGATGCAGGCCCGCGACGACCCTCATACGTTCGTCGTCGGGGACGTCAACGGCCACGAGCCGATCCTTCACGTCGCCAAAGAGCAGGGGTTTCGGGCCGCCGAGAACGTCCTCGCACACGCGGAGGGCCGCGAACTCGAACCCTACGAGAACGTCCACCACCACGTGATATTCAGCGGGTTGGGCGTCTACCCGTTCGCTCGACTGGGCCACACTGCAGACAGCGCCCGGGAGGCGGGCTACGACCCGATCGAGGTGAGCCGGCAGGCGAGCGACGACGGCGTGTTCACAGTGAAAAACGTCCCCGAGGGGCTCGCGACGCTCGTGGTCGCACGGGACGGCACCGTGCTGGGCTATCAGGGGCTGCACCACCACGCCGACTCGATGGCCAAGACGATGCAGGTCGTCGTCGAACTCGGGCTCGACGTCCGGGAGCTACCTGATAGAGCGTATCACCCGACGCTTCCCGAGATCCTCGACGGGCTGTTCCGCGAGGCGAGCGCCCGACTGGACGGGTAGTCGCGGTTCATGGTAGTGGTGCGGCGGCCGGCGCGAGCGCGGGCGGCACCCCGCCGTCCGCGCGAGCGGGACGGGGAAGGGCTGGTATCGCTAAGAGCAGCCGTCCAATCGGACGGCTGCGATGCGAATTTAGCGGACTACAAGGACGAGCGGCTGCTGCCAAGCAGCTGCGAGGGCTTTCAGCCGAAGTTCTCGACCTTCGCCTCCTCGGGATCGCCCCCCGCCGCTTCCAGTGCGTCGAGCGCCTCGGTGACGAACTCCTGAAAGCCGTAGACGAACACCTGCTGGCCCTCGTAGTAGCTCGCGACGTGATCCGCGAGTTCGTCTGTGACGACGACGGTCGCGCCCGCCTCCTGCAGGTCGGCCAGCCGGTCCTCGTGGACGGGCTCGTCGTCGCAGTAGACGATCGTGACGCCGTTATCGTCGGCGATCGCGCGCTCGCCGATCCCGACTGCGGGACCGACGCCCGGCCCGCCCGCCAGTATCAGCGAGTCGTCCTCGTCCTCGTAGTAGGCGCTCCCATACGGACCCTCGACGGTGACTGTCTCGCCTTCCGCGCTCTCGATCCACGGTCCGAGCTCGCCCTCGGGGTCGATCCCGATGGTGGTCTCGATGGTGTCGCCGACGTCGGGCGACGAGAGGGTGTAGAAGCGCGAGACGTGCTCGCCCTCGACTTCGGTCGAGAGCTTGACGAACTGGCCGGGTCGGGCGTCGAACCCGTCGGGCGTTTCGAGGGCGACCGCGACGGTGTCGGCCCCGACGTCCCGGACGGCGGTGATGGTGGTTTCGGTCGGCTCCATACAAACGGGTACTCGCGGACGAGAAAAAGGGCTTGCTCTCGCGGCCGGATTTCCCCCTACTGGGCGTTTCAGAAGGCTTTTTGTCCGGGGACGGGCTACTCCTAACCCACATGCCTGAGGACTTAAACTGGGCCGTCGGCGGGGAAGCCGGCGACGGGATCGATTCGACGGGGAAGATCTTCGCCCAGGCTCTCTCACGGGCTGGACGACACGTCTTCACCTCCAAGGACTTCGCCTCGCGGATCCGCGGGGGCTACACCGCCTACAAGATTCGAACCTCCGTCGACGAGTTAAACAGCGTCGTCGACAGGCTCGACATCCTCGTCGCGCTGACCCAACGCACCATCGACGAGAACCTCGACGAACTCCACGAGGACAGCGTCGTCATCTACGACGGCGAGCGCTCGTGGGACGCCGAGGTGCCCGACGAGCAGATTCCCCTCGACGTCCCCCTCAAATCGCTCGCGGAGGACGCCGGCGGCGCGATCATGCAAAACGTCGTCGCGCTCGGTGCGGCCTGCGAGGTCGCGGGGTTCCCGATCGAGCACCTCGACAGCGCCCTCGAGAAGCGATTCGGCGAGAAGGGCCAGAAGCTCGTCGACAACAACCAAGAGGCCGCCCGCAAGGGTCGTGACTACGTTCAGGAGAACTACGACCACGACTTCGGCTACAGCCTCGAGACCACCGACAACGACTACGTCCTGCTCAACGGCGACGAGGCGATCGGCATGGGCGCGCTCGTCGGCGGCTGTCGCTTCTATGCGGGCTATCCCATCACGCCCGCGACGAACGTGATGGAGTATCTCACGGGACGGATCGACGAGTACGGCGGTACCGTCGTCCAAGCCGAAGACGAGCTCTCGGCGATCAACATGGCGCTCGGCGCCGCGCGCTCCGGCGCTCGGGCGATGACCGCGACCTCCGGGCCGGGGATCGACCTGATGACCGAGACGTTCGGGCTGATCGCGACCACCGAGACCCCGCTCGTGATCGCCGACGTGATGCGCTCGGGCCCCTCGACGGGGATGCCGACAAAACAGGAACAGGGCGACCTCAACATGACGCTCTACGGCGGTCACGGCGAGATCCCACGGTTCGTCCTCGCCCCGACCACCATCGCCGAGTGTTTCCACAAGACCATCGAGGCGTTCAACCTCGCCGAGAAGTACCAGACGCCGGTCTACGTCGTCTCGGACCTCGCGATGGCCGTCACCGAACAGACGTTCTCGCCGGAGGAGTTCGACATGGACGAAGTCGAGATCGACCGCGGGAAGGTCGTCGACGAGGACAACATCGACCAGTATCTCGACGAACAGGACCGGTTCCAGCCCCACTACGACGCCGGCGACGGGATCAGCCCCCGAGCGTTCCCCGGCACCGTCGAGGGCGCACACATGACGACCGGCCTCGAACACGACGAACTGGGCCGGCGGACCGAGGACACCGACGAGCGCGTTCGGCAGGTCGACAAACGGAACCGGAAGGTCGAGACCGCCCAGAACGAGGAGGACTGGTCTCCCCGCGAGTTCGGAAACGAGGACGCCGAGAACCTCGTGTTGACCTGGGGTTCGAACGAGGGCGCGATCCGAGAGGCGATGCAGAAGCTCGATATCGACGTGCGTTTCATCTCGGTGCCGTACATGTTCCCGCGGCCGGACCTGACGGAGGCCGTCGAGAGCGCCGAGACAACCGTCGTCGTCGAGTGTAACGCGACGGGGCAGTTCGCCGACGTCGTCGAACGCGACACCCTTACACGGGTCGAGCGCATCAACAAATACAACGGCATCCGGTTCAACGCGGACGAGCTCGTCGATCGGATCACGGAGACGTTCGCCGCCGAATCGGAGGCGAAAGTATGAGCTCTCAGGCACACTTCACCGACTTCAAGTCGGACAAGCAACCCACGTGGTGTCCCGGCTGCGGCGACTTCGGGACGATGAACGGCATGATGAAGGCGCTCGCGAACACCGGCAATAGCCCGGACGACACCTTCATCTGTGCCGGTATCGGCTGCTCGGGCAAGATCGGGACGTACATGCACTCGTATGCGCTCCACGGCGTCCACGGGCGCGCGTTACCGGTCGGCACGGGCGTGAAGCTCGCGAACCCCGACCTGGAAGTGATGGTCGCCGGCGGCGACGGCGACGGCTACTCGATCGGCGCGGGCCACTTCATCCACGCGGTGCGCCGGAACGTCGACATGACCTACGTCGTCATGGACAACCGCATCTACGGGCTGACGAAGGGACAGTTCTCGCCGACCAGTCGGGAGGACTTCGAGACCTCGACCTCGCCCGAGGGGACCAAGCAGTCGCCGGTTCACCCGCTGGCGCTCGCGATGGCCGCGGGCGGCAGCTTCATCGCCCAGTCCTTCTCCTCGGACGCCCAGCGCCACACCGAGATCATCGAGCAGGCCATCGAGCACGACGGCTTCTCGCTGGTCAACACCTACAGCCCCTGCGTGACGTTCAACGACGTCGACACCTACGACTTCTTCCGCGACTCGCTGGTCGACCTCGACGAGGAGGATCACGACCCCACCGACTACGATCAGGCCCGACAGAGAATCATGGACTTCGATAACATCTATCAGGGCGTGCTCTACCAGGACGACGACAGCGTCGGCTACGAGAAGCGCCTCGGTATCGAGGGGCCGATGAACGAGATTCCCGACGGTGCCCCGGAGGACGCGATGGACCTCGTTCGCGAGTTCTACTGAAGTCGGGTTTTCGTTTTTCGGAAAGCCAGTATCACCAGTCTTGGCCATCGTTTCCGCATACGTTCGGAGCTCTCGGAACCGATAAGACAAGAGTACAGGGACGAACCGCCGAGGGAGCGAACTATACCGACCGGCACGCTACGGGCAGTGTGCGCTTCGATCACGCCGGCATCGCGACCGACGACGCAGAAGGACTGACCGAACTGTTCGAGACCGTGTTCGACGCCCTACCGGTCCACCGGGAGACGTTCGACGGCATGGACGTCAGGTTTCTCGATCTCGGGAACGGCTACTTCGAACTGCTCGAACCCCGCGAGGGAGGGGCGATCGGACGCTATCTCGAACGTAACGGGCCCGGAATCCACCACCTCGCGCTCGGTACCGAGGACATCGAGGGAGCACTCGAAACAGCCCGTGAGGAGGGTATCGAACCCATAGACGAGGAGCCCCGTCAGGGGGCGTGGGGACACGACGTCGCCTTCCTCCACCCGAAATCGACGGGCGGAATCCTGATCGAGTTCGTCGAACACTGATCAGTCGAGTTCCCTGAGAACCCGCGCCGGGTTTCCGCCGACGACCACGCCTGCGGGAACGTCCTCGGTGACGACCGCGCCCGAGGCGATCACCGCACCCTCTCCGACGGTGACGCCCGGATTGAGTACCGCCCGCCCGCCGATCCAGACGTCGTCGCCGACAGTGACCGGCTCGCCGGATTCGATGCCCGCCGCACGTCCCTCGGCGGCGAGCGGATGGGTCGCGGTGTAGACGTGGATCCCCGGCCCGAGCAGGCAGTTGTCGCCGAACTCGACCCGGCAGACGTCCAGAATCACGCAGTCGAAGTTCGCGTAGAAGTCCTCGCCCACGGAGATGTTCGAGCCGTAATCGCAGTGAACGGGCGGTTCGACGGTGGCGTCACCTTCGACGGAGTCGAACAGCTCTTCCAAAATTCGCTCGCGCCGGTCGGGTTCGTCCGCCGCAGTGTGGTTGTACTCGCGGGTGAGTTCGCGGGCGCGCTGGCGCTCGACGACGAGCTGTGGGTCGCTCGCGTCGTAGAGTTCCCCACACAGCATCTTCTCACGCTCGCTTGGCATAGCTGGTATCGAGCGTTCGCCGGGATACGGGTTGCTGTTCCATGACGGACCGTCGTCATACGGCCGCAGAAACGGGGCTACACCCCGCGAAGGCGGCTTTTTGGAGGAAGTTTTTGCTTCGAGTGGTGTGGTCCGAGAGACGCTTTGCGTCTCTCGTCATTGCCGCACTACGTCCGGCAGGCAGCCAGAGAGTTCCGATTTCTGGCCACATCACGAAAGAGCGCTTCGCGCTCTTTCGAACGACGCGAAGCGCGCACCCGAGAAGTGAAAAGGTCCGTGTCTAGAAGTAATCGATCGATTCGGGCAGTTCGAGCTTCATGCCCTTTCGCTCGCGGATCTCCATGATCGTCTCGCGCTGGAGGCTGTCGGACATCACGCGGAAACCGGCGTTCTCGGTGTTCCACGAGGCACGCCCCTCGGTCGCGCTACGGATGTCCGAGGAGAAGCCGATCATCTCGTCGACGGGGGCGATCCCCTCGATGACCATCAGGTCACCCTCCTGGTACATGTCGTCGACGCGGCCGCGGCGACCCTGGATCTCGCCG
>NZ_RDQG01000029.1 GCF_003697815.1 Halalkalicoccus subterraneus
GTGTACCTCCACAACGACACCATCGCGGGCGTCATCGGCGAGCGCTTTCACGCCGATCGCAACCCCGACGATATGGTCTATCTCACCATCTCCTCGGGGATCGGCGCGGGCGTCTGCGTCGACGGCAACGTCCTCACCGGGTGGGACGGCAACGCCGGCGAGGTCGGCCACATGACCGTCGATCCCGAGGGGCTCCGGACGTGTGGCTGCGGTCACGACGGCCACTGGGAGGCCTACTGCTCGGGCAACAACATCCCGAAGTACGCCCGCCTGCTCTATCGGGACGCACAGGGCATGGAGACCGCCATGCCGATCGCCGACCCCGACTTCTCGGCGGTCGACGTCTTCGAGCACGCCGAGGACGACGAGTTCGCCCGGTACGTGATCGACCAGGTCGCCCACTGGAACGCGATGGGCGTCGCGAACGTCGTCCACGCCTACGCGCCGCTGGTCGTCTACGTCGGCGGCGCCGTCGCGATCAACAACCCGGAGCTCACCTTAGAGCCCATCCGGGAGAAGTTGGAGGAGATGGTGTTCGTCAACATCCCGCAGATCGAGCTGACGACGCTGGGCGACGACGTCGTGCTCCACGGCGCGATCGCGAGCGCGATGACCGCCGGAACCGGCGATCGGGCACGAATGCGAAGCTGAGGCCCTGCACAGTGGTTCCATAGGTGACACCGGTGGCCGGGCGCGACGACGGGACCGGAAACCAACCCAAACCCTTTCGAGTTCTCGCGGTCTATGGGAGGTAATGAGTATCGACACCGGCGAATCGGCAGTCGCGGAGACCGAGGAGGCCCTCCGCTCGAAGGTCGAGACCTGGCTCGCGAAACAGATGCCGATTATCCAGATGCACGGGGGAACCAGCGCGGTGCGGAAGGCCGACCCCGGCGGCGAAGTGATCGTCGAACTCGGCGGCGGCTGTCGGGGCTGTGAGATCAGCGAAATCACGACGGGCAACATCGAGGCCGAACTGCTGCAGTGGCCAGAGATCGAGGAACTCACCGTCCGCGCGCCCGACGCCGGCGAGAGCTTCGGGATCGATCAGCCCGACAGTATCATGGGAATCGACCGCTCGGAGGGCGGTCGGGGTTTCTGATTACCGGCCGAGCTTGCGCCGGTTGATTGAGACGTTCGTCGGGGTGACGATGATCTGATCGTCGCCCTTCTGGACGATGTCGCCGTTTACCTCCTGGGCGACCTGTCGGAGCTCGTCGATGACGTGTTCGATCGTGCTGTCGCTCGTGCGCAGTCGGACGATGTCGGCGACGACGACGTCGCCGTCGTAGATGGCGTCCTTGATCGCGATCAGGTCGCGCTGGCCGTCGATCTCCGCGATGTGTACCTGGGTGCCGGCTTCCTCGGGCGTCGCCTCGATGTCGCCGGTATCGATCTCGATGTAGTCCTCGACGCTCCGACCCCGACCTCGGCGTTGAGTGGTCTGTTCGCCGAGGAGCTTGTCCATGAACCCCATAGGCGAGGGTCCGCCCGTGCCCGTATAGTTCTTGCGTCCCGACGTTTCGACGGCGGTCCGGTCCCGGCCTCGCGAGCCGAGACGGGTATTCACCACCCAAGCGATCCAACGAGGACGGTGACGAACCGGCGACGTCGCTCGACGGAACGAGGCGACAAGCGGGGCGAGGAGCGATCAGACCGAGAAGGTGTAGAGGTCGTCGCCGACGTGGTGGATCGACTCGACGACCTTCCCCGAATCGCCGACCATCTCCGAGCCGTCGGTGTTCGCCCGGCCGATCGCGAGCACCTTGCCGTGGGACTCCTCGGCGATCGCGACCAGATCGCCCGCTTCGATCCCCTCGTCGGCCTCGACGATCCCCGGACGCATCACGTCCGCGCCGTCCGAGACGAACGATATCGCGCCGGTATCGACGGTGACGACCCCGCGTTCGAGCGCGTGGTCGTTCGCGCCCCGGACGGTGAGAAACGGTTCGTCCTCGTAGTAGAACGCCTGAGGGTCGCCGTCGACGAGCACGAGGTCGAAGGGGCTGTCGGCGATTTCGACAAGTTCGTACGCGTCGCCGTCGATCGAGACGCCGAGGCCCTCCTGGAGCGCTGTTTCGAGCGCGCGCACCTCGTCGTTGCGCAGATGGTGGCGGGAGCTGACCTGCATACCCGAGGTGTCTCCGGGCTCGTCAATAAACCATCCGTTCCGCCTACGGCTGGAGGCCCATCTCCTCGGCCCGCTCGAGCGCGAGGTCGGTCACCTCCTCGGGGCTCAGATCGGATCGGGTCGCGAGCACGCGAGTGAGCATGCCTAGCTGCCGGACAGCCATCTCCTGGAGGTCGTCCTCGTCGACGTCGTTGGCGAAGTAGTAGGCGTCTCTTCCCTCCTCGTGGACGAGCCCGACGTACAGCGAAACGACGTCCTCGTCGGCCAGTCCCTCGATCGCGCGCTCGCGCAGTTCCTCGAACTCCTCGGTCGAACTCATACCGGCGAATGGCACCTCGCGTACTAAACCCCGGCGTCCGAACCCTCGGAACGGCGCAAAAAGGGCTAAGTGGGCCTCGGTCCTCTACCCGAATATGTGGGGCCCCCACAAACAGGGCCAACGGACGGTCACCTGTATCGCCTGTGGAGACGCCGTCAACAGAGCCGACGCACGCGAGTACGACAAGTTCGGTGATCGCTGGGATCGCGACGGGAAGGAGTTCGAACACCTCTGTAAGGACTGTTATCGCGGGCTCTGTCACCAGCCACGTGCGGAGCTCGAAGGGCTGCTCGTCGAGATCAACGCGGGGACCTACCCCCAAGCGGAGTTCCTCTCGTGGTACTGCGCGCTCGTCGACGAGCGCTACGGATCGCTCTCGGAGACCGAACGCGAGCGGTAGGCGACACCTATACTTTTCTTTCGCTCGTAGGCGCGACCATGACCACTCAAGAGGTCGCACGATGAGCGACGCCCAGTCGGAGGCGGGCACCGTCGAAGGACAGGGTCCCGTCGAGATCGACGAGGAACTCGCACGCCACCTCGAGAACAAACGCGAGGAGCTCTTCGAGAAGTTCGAGATCCCCGACGAGTTCCCCCCCGAGGTGATCGAGGAGGCCGAAACCCGCACGGAGGACATCCAATCGGAGATCGAAGCGGAGGTCGACGAACGCCGCGATCTCAGGGATCTCACCACGTGGACGACCGATCCGATCGACGCCCAGGACTTCGACGACGCCATCTCCATCGAAGAGAGAGAAGAGGAGTACGTCCTCTGGGTCCACATCGCGGACGTGACTCATTATGTGAATCCCGAGACCTCGATGTGGTCCTCGGCCGTCGAGCGCGCCAACACCGTCTACCTCCCCGCCTATACCGTCCACATGCTGCCGCCCACCCTCGCGGAGACCGTCTGCTCGCTGGTTCCCAATGAGGACCGGCTCGCCCATACGGTGGAGATGCATCTCGGCAAGGAGACCCTGGGCTACGACGAGATCGAGATCTACAAGTCGGTGATCGAGTCGGACGAGCGCCTGACCTACGCGCAGGCAGAACAGCGCCTCGAGGAGCCCGACGCGCCGCTTCACGAGGAGTGCGTGCTGGTCCACGAGGTGGCCGACCGAATGCACGAGCAACGGAAGGAGGACGGGTCGTTGGTGCTGAACCCGTCGCGTGACCGCGCCCACACGATCATCGAGGAGTGCATGCTGAAGGCGAACAAGGCCGTGACCCACGAACTGATGTGGGGCCGGGGCGTCGAGGCGATGTACCGCGTCCACCCCCAGCCAAGCCCCGACGAGTGGGACAAGGCACTTCAAGAGATCCAGGAGCTCGACGGCGTCTCGATCCCCGGCGAGGCCTGGGACGACCCCCGGAAGGCGGTCAACGCCACCCTGGAGGAAGCGCCCGGGCGCCAGCTGGGCAAGATCCAGTGGGCGGTGATGAAGGTGATGCCACGAGCCCAGTACATGAACGACCCCTTCGGCGGGCACCACGCGCTGAACTTCGAGATCTACGGCCATTTCACCAGCCCCATTCGCCGCCTGTCGGACCTGATCAACCACTGGATCGTCCACACGAACGACGTCCCCGAGGACCTCGTCGCGCTCTGTGATCGGGCCTCCGAGCGCCAGAAGGCCGCCGAACAGTGCGAGCGCGAGTACAAGAAGTTCTTAGAGGAGGTCGGCCTCGATCCCAGCGCGGTGAACAACCGCGGGATCGAAGTCGTTGACGAGGAGTAACCGAGTCGACGGCCAGCGAAGCGGAGTTTCGCGCTACTGGCCCCGAGCGCGAGTCAGCCCCTGACCGCGGGTACCGTCGCTACCGGTCTGTGGAGGACGAATGACAGGGGTAGAACGGACGGCCGACTCGAACGATCGCAAACGAGGAGAAGAAAACGGCAGGGAGTTCAGTAGTGTCGTTCGCTACCGTTGACCTTCTTTGCGGCCCACTTCTTGGCGTCCCGTGCGATCAGTTTGTAGGATTCTGTTTTACTCATACACGAGTTAATATACAGTCAACCGGTAAAAGTCTAACGCATCGCTGACATATACTGAATGATTGTCATATACATACTGATGTTGATATGAATGTCGATGGAATTTGTTGAACGATCGTGGAAGACGGGCAGACCAGAGGTGCAGGGGCGACGGCCACCGTCACACTATTGCATATCGCGGTCGGTACGGGATGCATGGACGATGACCCCACGGTCGACTCGGAGCTGGCCGACGAACTACTCAGCGTCTGTCGAACGACGGTCGGCGACGAGCTGCGTAGCATCACCTACTTCACCGAGGACGGGGTCGAGCAGGTGTACCTCCGCTCGGACCTCGAACGGACGGCCGACCTGATCGGGTTCGCCGAGCACGAGCGCATGGGCTTTCGCTCCCAGTCGGCCTACCGGAACACCCAGTTGGGCGAGTACGAGGCGACGATCCGCATGTTCGAACACGGCTTTCTGACCCGAGTCATCGAGGGGAGACACGGCACCTGGGTGACGACCGATTCGATGGATATCGACCGATTCGAGGAGCTCTCGACCGCACTCAGGAAGGTGCTGGCCGAGTACGACATCGGGGAGTGACGAACCGGCACCGGGAGGAGCGATCTCACCGTATACGTATCGGGACTATCAGTGTCGAGATGCGATGAACTCCGTCGAGCGACCGGTGGAACGACTGACGCGCGAGGAGGGAGGACGCGATCGAGGCCCACGGCCACGACTGACGGCGACGAGATCAGGTGGCTCGACTGAACCGATAACGTCGGGAGTTGTGTGGACTCGCTGGGAGTCCCGCGAGCGAGGGGGGCTTAACGAGTCCACTGACCGGAGTCGAGCGAAGCGAGACGAAGGGAAATGGACTCGCTGGGATTTGAACCCAGGGCCTCTTCCTGGCTTCGTTCGCTCCCTGTTGGTTTCCAACCAAATCATGGAACCAATGCATCCCACTGAAGCCGTACAGGACTATCTCGATGGGAGAACAGATCTTTGCCAATCATCAAAGGCAAATCACAGATACCGATTACAGCGGTTCAAAGAGTGGTGTGAAGAAGAAGGAATCACTAACACAAACGAACTCACCGGACGGAAGCTACACCAGTTCAAAATATGGCGGTCCCAAGAGGTCAACAACGTTACCCTGAAAAACCATCTGGGGACACTAAGACAGTTCATAGCCTTTTGCGAGCGCATAGACGCCGTTGCTGGGGGACTCAGTGAAAAACTCGAACTCCCACAACTGGGATACAATGAGGAGGTGAACGACACCATGCTTTCTCACAAGGAAGCAAAGCGGATTCTTCCCTACCTGAAGAAGTACGAATACGGTTCAGTTCGGCATGTTATCTTCGTCGTTCTCTGGCATACAGGAATCCGTATCAGCACACTCAGGGCATTCGACGTAGAGGACTTCGATTCCCAACAGGGCTTTCTCAGGGCCATACACAGGCCAGAAACGCCTCTCAAGAACCGAAAGCAAGGGGAACGGGAAATCAATCTCAACGACGAAACGGTGGAAATCATTGAGGACTACCTTCGAATGACTCACTCCGGCGTTACGGACACCAAGGGGAGGACACCACTGATTGCAACATCACAGGGCCGGGCACATACAACGACTATCAGGGCACAGATATACCGGGTTACCCGTCCCTGTCATTATCTGAATAGCTGTCCCCACGATAGGGATGTAAACGAATGCGAGGCGGTCAGTAACCAGTATGCATCTAAATGCCCGTCCTCAGTAAGCCCTCATGCGATACGAAAGGGAGCCATCACCCATCATCGGAACAACGGATGGCCTGCCAAAGCTGTTAGTGACAGAGCTGATGTGAGCCAAGAGGTGCTGGATAAGCACTACGACAAGGGAACACAGTCAGAAAAGAGAGAACGGAGAAAAGAGTTCATGAATAACCTCTAATTCACGTAGTCTCTGTCCTGCCACAAATACCACACACCCATTTGTTCCCCGCCCCCTTCCGCTCTCCAGTTGCCTTCACTCTACACCCCCAACAATACTGAGTCTCTATATTGTTCATAGTCATGAGTAACGGCCTACACAACCCACATCAATAACAGTGTGCATATCTACCTCATCGACTCGAAAGGCCGGATATTTTCAGGGTAGGCTACAGTGAGTAGTCCAGTCAACTATCAAAATACAATACAAGCCGTCTCAGGGGGATGATGAAGAACACAGGGGGATTTTGTAGGCTCTTCTATGGCTACTGTTCTTCCCCACAGACGATACTCCGGAGTTCATCAGCAAGGTCACCATGGGCTTCCATGGCTTCGATATCCCCATCAAGCCGTTCCAGTCGGTTCCGAATCCGGCTAATGGTTTGATAGCGATAGTCGTCTTTTACATCGGCAGTCCCACTGATGATTTCCCGTTCTCGGTCTGTCAGCAAAGCGCGAGCCATACAGTATATAACTAATGTGAGATGAAAAACGTTTCTATTATACAGACAACATTGATATTATGAAGTAGACTTATGTGATTGGCAGTATAGTGTCTATGTAGGCCAGATGGTCGCTCGTAGAAAGCGGCCCGGATGTTGGAGCATCCGAACCATGGCCTGGAACACAGACCAATGCAGACTACAAGCCCATCGGCTAAAAGCGACTTGGTAGCATCGGCAACTGAAAAGACAGTCAAGCGCGCGCAGTGGGAATCCTTCAGCTTCGAACTGGAAGCGCCGGGATTAGTCCTGGTTACGAACGACAGTCACGACGAAGACGGACACTCCTACTTGGTCAACGTCGAGACCGACGTTCCGGTAGCGTGTGAATGCAAGGCGTTCGAGTACGGAAATGGCCCCTGCAAACACATGGTCGCGGTGGCTATCCGTGAGCCTGTTCTGAAGGCTGCTCAGGTGGTTCCCATCCCGGACGGTGGACAGACCGACAACACATGCAAAAACGGACAGACAGGCTGCTGTGGCCCAGATGGGGATGACCTCCCATGCTTCGATTGCTATCAAGATAGCCACTAACTCCGCTTCTTAGAGTTCATATTTCCTACACTGTATAGTCAGTAACAGATTACAGGATTTCAATCACCCTCAATCGTATGTCTCGATTGCCTCCCGAAGCGTCATTGTCTCAATATCGCGCTCCTCAACCCATTCGAGCATCTCCCCAATCGATTCCTCGTTTACCTCGTCTTTGAATGAGTGTGCCCCAACTACACCGAGGAGCGCGTTGTTAGCGATTTTATCCAGGTCATGTTTGACCGACTTCTTGTCCGTGAACTCAATGAAGTAGTCTCGCTGGGTCTCATACGGGTCGTACTCGTCAGGATAGTTGATGCGTGACCCATGTTCGGCATTCGCTACACCGTCGTACTGTTCCTTTACGAAAAGGTTCGAGTAGCCCGAATACGCATCATACGGAGCCAATATGGTCGAAACGTCATATCCCATCTCTTCAAGCGCCTTCTTCGAGTCGTCCACTGCCTCATGCATCACATCAGCAGGATAATGAATCTCGGATTCGCCAGCATGGAAATGTTCGTCAACCGGCTCGGTAAGTTTGACCCGACGCTCGCCAGGCTCACCGGCAAGACCTGCAACCTCCCGAAGCACCTTCGTCTCACCATTAGTGATTTCGACCGTTTCACCCTCATGATGGCCGTGTCGATAGCCCTCCGCCGACACTATGATATCACTGTGATTGGTGTCTTCTGTGAGCGGAAACGACGCGAGTGGACGATGCTCCTTGGTATGGCTGGCAATTTCCCAGCCTGCCTCGACTAGTTCGTCTAACTCCTCGGTATCCATGTAGCCCGATGTCCCAACCCACTCACTCACAATCCCGGTCGTCGCGGGTGCATCGAACGCCTTGTGAGCAGGTAATGCCTGCGTGTAGTCCTCCATTGGCCCATCGTCATAGACGAAAACGATGGCTCCGTTCTCCGGCAGTGTTGGCTGTGGGTCCTCTTCTTCCTCTTCCTCCTCCGGTTCTTTAGCTTGCTCTTGGTCGGCGTGTAGTGGCTTGCTCTCAGTCGTCGTCTCTTTCGGACTCTTACGCCCGCTGTCGCTCTGTACCCCGAATAATTGCTTTATCTTGGAGATGAACCATGAGAACAGCCCTATCCCAAAGACATTTTGCAGAACCCCCCGGCGCGTTGGTTGCCTTCCCCTCATACAACTATCCACTTTGCAACTGTTGTATAATGTTTTTGGAATGACGATAGGAGTGATAAGAAGTACCAAAAAAGACAGTCCAAGCTGCACAATGGGGGAAGCAGGCTACTCAGTCGGTTACAATGGTAGACGGTGACCAGGCTATCAAAACCTGTCAAAACGGTCAGACGGGCTGTTGTGGCCCAGTTGGGGATGACTTGCCCTGTTTTGATTGCTTCAAAGAACAAGAGCGATAGCTGCTACTCCTCGTAGCGAATTACTATTTATTGACCCGGATTATAGGTGAGGTGTTAGAGGTCTTGGCATGGCTGAATGAGCATCTCGGACGGTAGTCAACCCTATTTGGTCAATGAGGACAACTACGAATACGTGCCTGAAGAGCTACAGCTGGATATGAGTAAAAGACGCTAAAAAAGCACAGAAATCAGCTTGTCGCCGTTTGAAGGCGCTTCGGCTAAGGCTGAGGCCGTTAATTATTCTCCCATCCTATTTGTGTATACTATTAGTCACTTCCCACCCCAGAAATGTCAAAGAAAATTGACTACTAATCCGTTATTCGACGGATAAATGTTTTGCAAATTAGTAGTACGGTTTTTCTGATTCTCCATTAATCTCCAGTATAGAGTGCATAAAAACGAAGAATTCTACTAGACAACTCTAAAACCAAATGTATCCAAGGATATTTTACCCCCCATTTCGAATAAACGACCAGATGAGATAGCCCAAGTCGGAAGCAACCCCGACCGGTTGAACCCGGCCAGTGTGTTGGGCCGCCATGACGCCGCGGAGGCCCCGCGGAAGAGGTCCCAACATGACCCCGCGCCATGACCTCCCTCGGCGGCATGGTTAAGGAACAACTCGGGCAAGCAACACCGGCGCTATTGATGTAAGCTCCCCGGTTCTAGTGGCCAGGAAACCATCACAACTAGGGTAATTGCGGGGTATTATTATCGAATACCCTCTTCGCGTGGGTTATCGCGAATTGGCTTGGTCCGCTGTAGACGGGCCAAACCATAACAACAAGATACTGCACATGAAGATAGAGCTACTTGCCGATAAGACTATTGTACAGGTTATTGAGACAAAGCGGCCTAGGCAAATGAAGAAGGATGGCCATGGGAAGTGACAAAATCGAGTCACATGATGACTGGGAGGTGGTTCGGCTACCGACTCTCCTTATCCAGATTTCACGTGATGAAGAGATAGCGCCTCGAGAAGATCTCCGACGGGCCGTCATGAACCGGGAATACATTGCTCCCGAAACCGCCGACATGGTCATTCAGTCGGCTATTGATGATGGTATTATTGAGCGGCACAACGGCGAGGTACTTCACCTTCTTGAAGATGGGAAGGTCCTATTTGAGGACTTCGACCATGACGAGTAACGCTGATTCGGTCACCATTGACAAACTCGTCGATAATGTCCGAGAAGACCCTAACCTCATACCGGAGGAGAAGGAGTTCACGTTCACAGGCGTCAAGTCCAATCGTGAAGTCCAGGTCTACGCTGAGATTGCTGGGATGATGCGACGACTACTCGTTCATCCCGAGTTCACCATTCAGGATGTACGAGACCTTGAAGGAAACCGACTCAAGCTAGATGAGTACGATGACGAGACGGTGACGGGTGTTCAAGGCCGGATACCAGTTGGTTGTCTGAAGGTGAGAGCGTCGAGTCGCTCGACATCTGGCTATGCTGATATTATATCTTGGGGAAGGAATCGGGACAGAACATCAAATCCAGAGGACGTTGAGGACCACGACGTGAGTGAGGAATACAAAGCGGATGATGAGTGAGATGTTGACTACTTCATCTGGTCGGTGCTGGTAGCAAAATAGCTCAAGCTAGAGGAAATAATCGGATTTCTTATAGATAATACTCTCCCTGGATTGAAATAATAGTTCCCCGGTGGCGTTCCGTGGTTCGACTCCACGGCGGGGATTGCCCGAAAGGGCACCCGAATACGAGGCAGCTCAAAAGTCGATTTTCTTACTACGATAGAAGAACACATAATGAGATTAGTGAGTTCTATCCGCTGAGATTAGTGGAAATGACCGTTGGGGTCTGAAACGCAATACCTTGACTCAGTATTGAGCTCCCTCATCGGAACAGAATTTAAAAGAAACATGAATATAACACATTTAAAAGAAGATAGACAAAACGAATCAGATATCGACTATCCTGGTCCTATCGCTACACAGGACGAGGACACCTTAGGTCAATCAATACAATCGAACGTCGAGGAGTGGATAGACCTAAATGAGAACGTTGTCTGGGTCTACGACCTCCCCAATGCGAACTTGAAGGCCAAAGATATCAAGGAGGCACTTGAAGACCGACAGTATCCGGTAGAGGGGAAGGAATGGAGTGATTTCATCGACTGGCTATCTGGACTCCTATCCAACGAGTATGTCGATGGATTTCAAGCCTTCAGTGAAGAGACCAACGGCAATTGGGAGGTCCGAATCGCTCGTCGGTCACCGGCAGAAGTTTGGACCGATATCAAAACAGCATATGACGATACGGACGTCATGAAGCGCGACGTTCGACAACAAGCTGTTGACCAACTTCGACGGGAGTTCCAGGTCATTACTATGGCGGAGACCGGGGAGTTGTACTGTTACGACCGTGAAGCGGGCATCTACCGTTCTGATGGTGAACGTGTTGTGCGAGAGCAGCTCGAAGACCGACTACGGGAACATGCAACTCGAAGAGATGTCAACGAAATTCTACACAAGCTCAAAGCAGGACAGTCGAGAACGGCTGACGAGTTTCGAGGTCCGAGTGGTCTGGTCTGTGTCGAGAACGGTGTCATTAACATCTCCAGTCCATCGGACCTGACCCTGCGTACTCATAGTCCCGAAGACGAGTTCCGGTCTCGGTTACTCATTGGATTCGACCCTGATGCGGACTGTCCGACCTGGAAGGACTGTCTCGACCAGTGGGTATCCGATGGGGATGACCGTCAGAAGCTCCAGGAATTCGTCGGCTATTGTCTCCATCACTGGGACCAACCCTTCCAGAAGGCATTACTCCTCGTTGGCCCGACTGGAAGCGGGAAATCCACGTTTCTGAACGTCGT
Organism: Halalkalicoccus subterraneus; assembly: GCF_003697815.1. Lineage (NCBI taxonomy): Archaea > Methanobacteriati > Methanobacteriota > Halobacteria > Halobacteriales > Halalkalicoccaceae > Halalkalicoccus > Halalkalicoccus subterraneus. The sequence continues at coordinate 11,681 of NZ_RDQG01000029.1, forward strand.
AAACGAACTTCTTGGTCACGAGAATGTCGCCAATCAGTCCTTGCAAGCGCTGGCGAACCAACGGTTTGCGAAGGCAGAGTTGTATGAGAAGTTCGCCAACATCTACAACGACTTGGACGCAGCGAGTGTTCAGAATCCAGGTGTGTTCAAGACGTTAACTGCTGGGGACTCCATCATGGTTGAGCGAAAGAACAAGGACCCGTTTCGATTTCAGCCAACCCAGAAGTTGCTCTTCGCGGCCAATCAAGTCCCGAGTGTAGACCATGATGACGATGCATTCTACCGTCGATGGCTTATTGTCGAGTTCCCAGAGACGATTCCGTCGCCCGACCGAAATCCGAATCTCGAAGACGAACTCCAGGAGGAATTACCGGGAATCCTCAACTGGACACTCGATGGGTATGCCCGATTAATGAAGCAGGGTCAATTCACTGGAGACCAGACTATTGAATCAACTCGGTCGTTCTGGCATTCGTATGGGACGTCGATAGAGCAGTTCCTTGAGGAGAAGGTCGACATTATTCTCGAGGCCGAAACACCGGAGGAGGACGTGTATGATGCCTACTGCGAGTTCTGTGATACTCAGGGACTTCCGGCACGTCCGAAGCAGACAGTGACGAAAGAACTCAAACGACAAACGAATGTCGAACAAACCCGTCCGGATATCGACGGGGAACGGGTTCGGTGTTACTCCGGTATCACCCTCTCAAACGGCGATTCCTTGGAACCAAATAGTGAAGAGGACGATGACGAGAGTTCTAGCTGGTTAGACGATGTTGAATCTGAATCCTTCTGACTGTCAACCATCCTCTTCATCACCTATAGTCATGTCCAGGGTAATTGCAGACTATCTCAATCACTTGAAGTAGGAGTAGTAGAAAAAAGAGTCGGGTAGACCCTAGCCACCTTGGACGGAGACTTCAACAGCCTTAATTGGTATAGTCGTGGTTCAACTCCGTAGCGGATTATACCTGAGAAGGCAAGAAAACAATACAACATATCATCCCTATAGAATATCATCAGTGGTATCGGCCTCCCGGAACTCACCTAATGATGTATACTGTCGTGATTGAGGCCAGCGATTCTGGTATGGAATAGGGTCCTCAAGTTCATGCAGAGAATCCGGCTCAAAAACGACGACCTTCTTGTCGGAGTCAAACTTGGCTTGGTCAACATATGACTCCAATGGACGCGCTAAAGATGCCTCATTCGCCTTAACAAGGTCCTTTATCCTTGCAACGTATCGAATTTCACTTTCACCTTCCGAGACATACATCGCAGCGAACTCGGGATTACGACCAACACGAACGAACCCCCAGGCATTGTTCTCCTTGAGAAATGGAATACCCGATTTCTTTGTGGGGAATACGGCTACTGTCGCATTGTTATCACCCTCTATTTCCTGCCGGGAAATACGTCCTACGATGGCATTTGCACCTTCTTCTGGTATCCATTCTGACTCATCGGGATCATCGAGATTGATACGTTGCTCGGTCCGAGACCGACCTTTGTTAATCTCCTGGCTCTGCTCATCAAGAGTAGCAATCAGTCCATCGATAAACTGCTTTGCTTCCTTTTCTATCTGCTGTGATGCGACGTCTCCAATCTCACTGATTACGACCTGTCCCACTTTCTCCGCAATATCATCTTTCCCGTTGCGTAACCGATTCACAGCTTGCTGAATGGCCTCAATATTCTGGGCAATCGATTCAGACTCACCGCTTTCAATGGACTCCTTTGAAAGAGTTTTAAGAAGATGAATCTGGCCTTCTAACTTGTCGAGGGTAAACTCCCCTAATGTGGTTTCAGTGGGTCTTCTACGGTCCGTTTGTCGTTTGAGAATTACAAATATATCGCCGTTGGTCAAAAGGCCCCAATCAACGCCCACTTGTCGCATATAGCTCCGGAGCTGGTCTTGGTCTGAGTCCGAAACGGTCGTATCGTTCCCTTTGACCTCAATGAATACTACTGGCGTCTCTTCTAAAATCAGTGCGTAATCGACCTTCTTCCGTGTCGACCCCATCTGAACAGGGTATTCTGGTTCAACTTCGAAATAAAAATCCCAGTCCAGAAGTTCAATGAGCGGCCGAACAAGCTTCTCTCTTGTACTTTCCTCATTCATCTGGGGAGAAGAGTCGACAATAGCCAGGGAACGTTCAACGTACTCTTTTATTGCATCTTCATCCATCGGTATCCGATAAGTTCTCGTGGTAGACCATCAAAGTGAGGAGAACCCATAGAAGCAGGCTTGGTTCCGAGGTGACAGCTTTATGCCGCCGCTATGGGTCAATAACGTATTGCTCCTCTACATCTGAGGACCGTCATATCCCCTCTTCGAACTTTCTTTTCAATGTCTCCGGTCCAAAGATGTCGATGCGCTGGACGACACTGGGGCTCTACTCATAGCTGGTTACATCCCTATCTGGGTGACTAATTCCTCACGAGTCCAGGGTGTCCAGAGTAAATGCAGATTGTAGCAAACAAATGAGGGTGAAATAGAAGAGGAAAGAGTTGGAGTGACCCTGGACAGCCCGGACTTACTGAGAAAACCGGTCTTTAGAATTAAATAGTGAGATAGAGCATACAAAAAGAATGATTTTTCAAGAGAAACCGAGAATGAGTCACTATGAATACTAGCTATCTCGATATCCCTAAATTGGTCATTTGTAGTGTTCTCAATGGTTCTATACGACTGAATCGAGTTCACAGGTCCTCATTCGAGAAAATCAACCGGACACTATTCTCTTCGAGCCATTGGGCGTGCTCCTCGCCATAGTCCTCGACATTCTGCTCGTACTGTTGCTCGAACTCATCGGAGATGGTTTTGTAGTAGACGAGAGGCAGAATGTAGTCCTTGTAGTCGGTTGGGTCAACCGCGTCTCTAATAATGTCGGCGCACTTGAACAGATGCGATTCAAGAGCATCCAGAGAGAGGGTCATGATGGTGTAATCCGAGACGGGGATATTATCTTCTGTGATATTCACCAGGACGTTCCAAACGACGGAGTCGAGCAAAAAGCTGGATGAAAATGTTGTGTGTGGCTCGAGAGTGGGTAGTCCCCCCGTGCGAACGAAAAAGTCGAGTACTCGAAACGTACGCCTCATGAACCGACCGTTGGTCGCAGAGCGCCGTTAGTCACACATGATGGGAGAGACATTACTTGTACAACCATCCATTGACAGGCCTGTTAGACGCCATAGAACGGACACGGAGCGACGTAGCAACCCATGAGAGAGTAACGTGGTGTCCAATACGTGAATCGGCGTGAACGTCTCCGCAGCATCGATATGAACTAACTAAGGGTTCGTCTGTAATTATTACCGACGACTAAGACAACCGACTTCAACCCCACAAGGGTTCGTCTGGAACACCTCCTCGATGAATTGATCCCGGAGTTCCATCATGCTTCAACCCCACAAGGGTTCGTCTGGAACCGAGGCTCACCTCCATGCGGACTCGCTGGACGCCAGCTTCAACCCCACAAGGGTTCGTCTGGAACCGGCGTCGACAGAAAGCCGGGAAACTCAAAGCCTGGTGGCTTCAACCCCACAAGGGTTCGTCTGGAACCGATGCCATAAATCGCAGGCAGGGCGTAGAAGACGATGCTTCAACCCCACAAGGGTTCGTCTGGAACCATGCCCGAAATCAGGCATACAGCCCTTGAAACGGATGGATTGAACGTAGTGTTTCCGTCAACCTTCAATAACCGCTCAACCCCCGGGGGTCGATGGAATAGAGTATGAATGGATTTCTTTTTCTGCTTTTCGGGCCGTTGGAGTACAGCCCTGTAATGCAGTGGGATACCCACTCTTGGCGTGACGGGTTCGCTCCTCCTGCGTGTTTAAGCCAAACGCTGGCGGCAGGCTCATGGACTATAATTTCCGCGACCTCGTAGGCGATATGACGGTCGCCAGTGTCGCAACCATTGTAAGTATGCTACTATCTTGAGCCGGGCGCTGTCTATGCGCCTCTTCTCGCCTATCGTAGCGGAGCCCCGTGGACAATTGTTCCTCGTCCATGCATCCAAGCATAGGGGCGTCCATGCGACGCTTAACGGCGGGTGGGCTAACGCTCGTAAAGTCAACGAGCGAATGGCGTGAAGTGCGCCATACCGGAGACGGACATATAGCCCGTCCCGGCGTTGGACGGTAGATAGACCGACACATAGTTAATTATTCCGATAGACAATCGGATATGAATGAGTAAAGGGCAACAATCGTGTTCAGGTGAATACACCGCCGGAACAACGACCGAGACAGTCACTCGGACGATTAAATGCCCGCTCGAAACGAGCGACCGTAAGCGGGAGTACCTCCGCAGCGTGATTGAGGAATGGCAGGATATCGCCCGATTCACTGCCGAACGACTCAAATCATTCCAACGGTATGATATTTCTCGGAACAACCCGCAGGTGTACTCAATCGTCAAAGAGTGGGATGACCTCGGTATCAGCGCCGCCATCGCGCGTGATGCGACGTACAAAGCAGTCGAAGCCTATGAGTCGTGGTATGAACTCGGTCAACAGGGCCGACCACCCATGGGACAGTTCGGGGACGGAAATTACCTCAGACTGTCGAACCAGCAACTCACGATTGCCGAGAACGACCGTGGATATGGCGTCAAGCTCAACCTTGTTCCGAGAGACGCCGAGTGGTTCCATATCGGTGGTGGCGAGTATCAGGCCGACTGGTTAGAACGAGTCGTTGACGAAGACGACTCAACGCGAGTCGGCTCATCCGAAGTTCGCCTTGACAGTGAGCAGGCATATCTTCACCTGGTTGTCGTCACCGAAGTCGAGGTCTACAAACCAGATGACGTTTCGACACGCATTGGCGTTGACCTTGGGGAGAACGCCCTGTATGCCGCAGCCGTGACAGGACCGGACGGGATACAAGAAGTCGAGATGGAATCTGGCCGGGAGTTTCGTCATTATCGAGATGAGTTAGACCGCAGGCGAAAGCGTTTGTCTCAGAAAGGCGATTTGCAGGGCGTCAGACAATGTAGAGGCGAGCGCGAGCGGTATACCGAGCATGTGACGCATACGGCGACGAAAACGATTGTAGAGCTTGCTCAGGCCCATGCACCATGCAAAATCCGGTTGGAGGAGATGGGTAACTATCGAGAGACTGTTGATGACCCGATACATGACTGGCCGCGTGGGATGCTTGCCGAGCAAATCTGTTACAAGGCGACTGCTGCCGGTATTCCGGTCGAGTTCGTTGAGTCGCCGTATACCAGTAAAGAGTGTAATCGATGTGACCAGAGGGGCCTCCGGGAGGGGCCATCGTTTGAGTGCCGACGCTGTGACTATGAAGTCCATGCTGACGTGAATGCGGCCATCAATATTGCTCATTGTCCGCCCAAAGACGACTGAAAGCCATCTCGGGAGGCAAATACATTCGTAGGAGGCAGTTGTACTGCTATATATGACCGACACGGCGCGAGACCTCGCCGAAGACATCCATCAGTTCCTCAAAGACGTTGATGACCCACAGGCCGTGTACGACAAAATGCAAGCGGGCAAGTTCGATGACGCCTTCGAGATGATGGGATTGACGCGAGACCAAGCCGAATCAATCGCTCGGAGTTAGTATACCCGTGCTCAAACCATCATCCGGCAAAACGCTGGAGATTGAGATTTTCATGGATTTCGGTCGGAAAACGCTGGATGTATTTTTCGTGTACGGACTGCGAGTGGGTAGTCCGTCCGTGCGACCGAAAAAGCCGAGTGCTCGAAACGCGCCCCATGAACTGTCTATGGCAATTGATGAGATATCAGTAGAGTCCATTGAACAGCTTGTACTTGATGTTTACAGAGATGTTCACGATAGACGGGATAGCGGTTCAATGATAGCACCTGTATAGAAGGAAGGTCGTATCGCACGAAGAGGTGAGATACTGGGTGAGTAGTTGACCGAATCTATAACTTGCTGGAAATGCCATCGAATACTGGAAACCGACACACGGGGACGACGCGCGAGGTCCATTCCATTCAAATCACGATGGAATGTCCTGCTGGGAACCCCTTTCAAATCGCATTATATCCCATTGCGGGTTATAAGAGTAAGAGGGTAAAACCCGGCGCTATCGGGCGAATGGGAACCGCGGAAAACTCCGATGGACTCGCTGGGATTTGAACCCAGGGCCTCTTCCTTGCGAAGGAAGCGATCTACCACTGATCTACGAGCCCGCACCAGTCCGTACCCCCCGGAGTTATTTGTGCCTTCTGCTTCGTCCCCGCGTTCGATCAGTGCACGTCGAGCAACCCCGCCCGTCCGGCAACGAGGCCGAGGACGAGGCCGGTGAAGTGCGCGATCAGCGCGACGCCCGGTGCGCCGGTGGCGACCGTCACGAGCGCGGCAAAGAGGACGAACAACAGGAACTGTAGCCGCCCGCTCAGCCGAACCCGGTCGAACAGAGTGGTCGAAACCACGTTACCAGCGAGCACGTAGCCCATCAGCGCGAAGATCGCGCCGCTTGCCCCGAGCACACCCTGCGGTGGCCCCGCGAGACTTCCCAGCGTGATCTGGGCGATGCCCGCGAGCACACCGGTAGTGATGAAAAACGCGTGAAATCGAACGCGGGTAGTCCGGCGTTCGACCAGCAGACCGAACACCAGCAGGGCAAGTGCGTTCGAGAGCAGGTGGCCCATCCCGCCGTGAGCGTAGACGCTCGTTACCAGCGTCCACGGGCGAACGTCGACGGGCGGCGCGAGCACGAAGAAGAACGCCATCAGCCCGACGAAACTGACGGCCATCTGAAGACCGAAAACGAGGGCGAAGGCTACCAGCGTCTCGATCGTCGGACTGCCGCGGCGACCGCTCATAGCGGAGTATGGATGCGAGCGGGCAAAACGCACGCGGTACGCTGATCGATCGGTGACGAACCGAAAGGAAACGGACGTCGTGTCCCGCCGTCAGTCCTCGAGAACGATCTCGATGGAGACGTCGTTGGGAACCTGAATGCGCATGAGCTGTCTGAGCGCGCGCTCGTCGGCGTCGAGGTCAATGAGACGCTTGTGGACACGCATCTCCCAGTGCTCCCACGTCGCGGTCCCTTCGCCATCAGGCGATTTTCGCGCGGGCACTTCGAGCGTTTTCGTCGGGAGCGGGATCGGACCCGACACCGAGACGCCGGTCTTGTCGGCGATCTCGCGAACGTCGTCGCAGATGCTGTCGAGGTCGTTCGGACTCGTGCCGGCGAGTCTGACGCGTGCCTGTTGCATCGTTTAGCTCTCGTTGACCTCGAGGACTCGACCGGCCGCGATGGTCTGTCCCATGTCGCGCACTGCGAAGCTCCCGAGCTCGGGGATCTCCGAGGATGGCTCGAGGCTGAGGGGCTTTTGCGGTCGAACGGTGACGACCGCGGCGTCGCCCGACTGGATGAAGTCGGGGTTCTCCTCCTCGACCTCGCCGCTTGCGGGATCGATCTTCTGGTCGATCGTCTCGATCGTACAGGCGACCTGTGCGGTGTGGGCGTGGAAGACCGGCGTGTAGCCCGCGGTGATCACCGAGGGGTGCTGCATCACGACGATCTGGGCCTTGAACGTGGTGGCGACGCTCGGCGGGTCGTCGGCGGGGCCACAGACGTCCCCGCGGCGGATGTCGTCCTTGCCGATGCCGCGGACGTTGAATCCGACGTTGTCGCCGGGTTCGGCCTTGGGGACCTCCTCGTGGTGCATCTCGACGGTCTTGACCTCGCCGCCGACGTCGCTGGGCTGGAACGAGACGTTGTCGCCCGTGTTGAGGACGCCGGTCTCGACGCGGCCGACCGGGACCGTCCCGATGCCCGAGATGGTGTAGACGTCCTGGATGGGCAGGCGTAGCGGGGCGTCCGTCGGCGGCTGCGGTGCCTCGAGGTTGTTGAGTGCCTCGAGCAGGATCTTGCCGTCGTACCAGTCCATGTTTCCGGAGCGCTCGGCGACGTTGTCGCCCTCGAACGCCGAGATCGGGATGAACTCCGCGTCTTCGGTGTCGAAGCGGACCTGGTTGAGGAGCTGCTTGACCTCCTCGACGACCTCCTTGTAGTCGTTCTCGGAGTAGTCGACGAGATCCATCTTGTTGACGCCGACGATCAGCTCGTTGATACCGAGCGTTCGAGCCAGGAAGACGTGCTCCTGGGTCTGGGGCGCGACGCCGTCGTCCGCGGCGACGACGAGCACGGCGTTGTCAGCCTGGCTCGCGCCAGTGATCATGTTCTTGACGAAGTCGCGGTGACCCGGACAGTCGACGATGGTGAAGTAGTACTCGTCGGTGTCGAACTCCTGGTGGGCGATGTCGATGGTTACACCGCGCTCTCGCTCCTCGGCGAGATTGTCCATGACGTAGGCGAACTCGAAGCCGCCCTTGCCCTTCTCCTCGGCCTCCTCGCGGTGCTGTTCGATGACGTGCTCCGGGACGCTGCCGGTCTCGTACAGCAGTCGCCCGACGAGCGTGCTCTTCCCGTGGTCGACGTGGCCGATAATGGCCAGGTTCTGGTGTGGTTTGTCGCTCATGGATGTCTCACGCGCAGTGGCGCTTATACAGGGGTTTTCGTCAGTTGCTCATAAAACGATTTCGATACGCTACCCGCCCGAAACGCCCGTCGTCGGACGATTCCTGCCAACGATTCGCACGGAAACGGTACTATCGTGGTCGGTAGCCAAGCGCCCGCAGGAGTCCCCGCTTCCAGACCGGCTTTTCGTACCAGCGAATCCGGTCGAGAAGCCGTTGGTTTCGGCGATTGAGGACCTCGATGTCGTCATCTCGTTCGCCCCCGGCCCGAGCGCGCTCGTCCGCCCCGGAGCGCTCGCGGGTGATCTCGGCGTGGCGCCGGTCGAGGCGCTTTCGTTCGCGCCGAAGCGCCAGGGCGTTCCCGTGGATCGCCCCCGTGTCGCCACCCGCCGACCGCTCGCCGTCGGGCGTCGCGCCCTCGGACTCGGAGGTTCGGCCCACGATGACCGCGTTGACGACCGCCCCGAGCAGCAAGACCAGCCCGCTGAAGTACAGCCACATCAACAGCAGGAGGATCGCGCCGATGACGTCCGAACCGCTGGTCCCTCCCCCGCCGGCGTATCCGATGTAGACCTGAAACAGCGCCTGCAACAGCGCCCAGCCGACCGCCGCGACGACGACACCGGGGAGGACCTGTTTCGGGGTCAGTCCCTCGACGTCGGGAAAGCGGTAGTACATCGGATAGAAGACGACCGTCAGGCCGATCACCAACACCAACGGGTTGAGCAGCCCGATGAAGGGGATCTCCGGGAGGGCCGCGAAGGCAGTCGTCGCGACGACCGCGCCGACGATCGCCCCGCCAATGGTGAGCAGAACGACGAGCCCGTCGACGAGCTGATCGAGAAACGAGTTGTCCTCGGTAGTGTCGTAGATCTCCGAGAAGGCCGTATCAAGCCCGCGGAAGATCTTGAGCGTCCCCCAGATCAGGGTAACGGCCCCGATGACGCCCGCGCCGCCGGCGGAGCTGTCGGCCTCGCCCGCGATGTAGCCGTCGAGCAACTGCTGTGCGCTCGGCGGGAGGTACGACTGCGTGTAGCCGGTGATCTCGTTTGCCAGCGACTGGTCGCCGACGATCGCGACGGCGAGAAAGAGCAACGCGAGCAGCGGGATCAGCGAGACGAACGCCTGATATGCGATGCTGCCGGCCATGAACGTGACGTTCTCCTCGCTGACCTCCCGCGTGACCGCTTTCCCGAACGATTTCGCCTCCCCGAAACTCGGACACATTGGCCGGAGATAACGGAAAGAGGGAGGATAGTCACGCGGCTTGCGATGGCCATCGGAGAACTCCGACCCGGCACCACCCAGCGAGTTCACCCGAGCCGGCCGACGTCCGAGAGCACCGCCGTCGCGGTTTCTGGCCCGCCCGCCCCGCGCCCGCTGACGTTCAGCCGGCCGGCGTGGGTCGTCTCGAACTGGACGATGTTCCTGGTGCCCGAGACCGCGAGGGTGCCGTTCTCGGGGACGAGCCGCGGGCCGACCCGGACCCCCTCGCGGGTCGCCTCGCCGATCAGCCGGACGGTCCGGCCGTCCTCGCCGGCGAGTTCGAGGGCGCTTCCCGGCACGCCCTCGATCCCCTCGACCTCGGCGTCGGCGAGGGTGAACTCCCGGTCCTCCGAGAGCACGTTCGCCATGATCACGCATTTCAGGGCGGCGTCGGTCCCCTCGACGTCGAAGGAGGGGTCTGCCTCCGCGACGCCGAGGTCCTGGGCCTCCGCGAGCACGTGCTCGTAGTCGAGCCCCTCGGCGGCCATCCGGGTGAGGATGAAGTTCGCGGTGCCGTTCAGGACGCCCCGGGCGGCGGTGATATGGTCGGGGCCGAAGTCCTCGATGGTCGAGAGCGCGGGAATCGCACCTCCCACCGTCGCCTCGAAGCGGATCTCGCCCGCGCTCGCGCGTTCGGCCGCGCGCAACTCGCCGTAGCGCTCGGCGACGGGCCCCTTGTTCGCGAGCACGACGTGGCGATCCCGTTCGAGCGCCCCGACGACGTGCGAGAAGCCGGGCTCGGCGTCGCCCAGCGTCGTGGGCGTCGCCTCGATCAGGGCGTCGTACTCCGCGTCGAGGGCAGCCTCGGGCGCCGACGACCCGACCCGACCCTCACGCTCTTTCTCCGCCACCACCGTCTCGGGGTCCAGCCCCTCGGGGTCGACCGCCGCGCTCCGCGAGTCGGCGACCGCCGTGACCGAGTGGCCGTACTCCCCGGCGAGCTCGATCACCGAACGACCGACGGCGCCGGCGCCGACGACGGCGAGCCTCATGCCTCCACCTCCCGGTCGAGCTGGGGTTCGATGGCGAGCAGTCCCTTCTCGTCGGCGAGCTCGCGGACCCGCGCGAGGGCGTCGGAGACGCCGCCGGCCTCGGCGGCCAGCCGGAGGCGGGCGCTCGGGCGGTCGTCCTCGGGGGCCGACAGCGAGAGATCGAGGACGGAAAGGTTCGCACACTCCTCGAACCAGCGCAGCGTATCGGAGAGGTCCGTCTCGATGAGCGGGCCGACGAGGATCACCGAGACCTCCTCGGCGTAACGCTCCTCGCCGGCTTGGATGACGTTGATGCCGGCCTCACGCAGGGCTTCGACGATGCCCGAGAACCGTTCGGGGGCACACTCCAGATCGACCTCGACGGGGATCCGCCCGCGTGGGGTGAGGTTGCCTCGCTCGTGGTAGATCGACAGCAGGTTGCCGCCGTTATCGGCGATCGGATGCAGTGCGTTCAGCAGTTCGCCCGGCTCGTCCGAGAGTTCGAGCCGGACGGTGTGTGCGCGGGCGTCGCTCACCGACGCCCACCTCGCGGTCGGTACATGCCTTCCCTCGCGCGTGGGAGGGGATAAGAGTTGAGCAATTGGGACCACGCCGGACCAACGTTCTTGTAACGGGCGGTCGTCCTCGGAGATATGGGCACAATCGTCGGCGTCAGACTGACGGACGGCGTCGCGCTCGCGGCCGACAAACGCGCGACGGGCGGGAGTACGGTCAGAAGCGAGAGCGTCGAGAAGCTCTTCGCGTTCGACGGCGCGGAGGCCGGCGCGGTCGCGGCGGACGAAACCGGCGCGATCCAGACGTTCGGTCGTAAACTCGATACGGAGGTCCGCCAGCGTGGGACCGAACAGGGCTCGCTGATCCGGATCGATCCCCTCTCGCGTCTCGCGAGCGAACTGGCTGCGGACACGGGCGTCGAGGCGGTCGTCGCCGCCCGCGACGGCGAGGGTGTCGCCCGGATGCGCGCGATCGACAGTGCAGGCGCCGAACTCGACGAGAAAGTAGTCGCACAGGGCACCGGCGCTCAGTTCGCGCTCGGTCAACTCGACGGGATGGACCGCGACGAGTCGATCGACGGGGCGGCCGACGCCCTCGGATCGATCTTCGAGCGGATCGCCGAACGGGACACGGAGACCGGCGAGGACTGTACGGTCTGGACGCTTCCGGACGGGTAGGCGGTTACTCGCCGGAGCCGACCGACGCGCTCGAATCGAAGCGCTCACGGTACTTCGTCAGGCTCGATTCGAGCGCTTTCTCGGGGTCGATCCCGCACTCGTCGGCCAGCGAGAGCAGCGAGTAATAGACATCACCGAACTCGTCCTCCAATCCTTCGGTCGTCTCGACCTCCCGTTCGCCGTACTCGCTGGCCTTCAGCAGCTCCTTTGCGAGTTCGCCCGTCTCGCTTTCCGGATCGAGCATACGTCGTTCGGGATCCAGTTCGAGGTCCTACTCGCCATTGACCTCACTCACGCGACCCATACGGGCGCATCGGAGCGCGCGGGAGTTAATGGATAGGTTTTACCGCGGGTCACGTGTACAGTTCGCATATGGCAGACGAAGACGACGAGAAGTTCGCCACCAGAAGCGTTCACGCCGGCCAAGAGCCCGACGAGACCACCGGAGCGCGCGCGCCACCGATCTATCAGACGACCTCCTACGAGTTCGATGACACCGACCACGCCGCGCGGCTGTTCGCCCTCGAGGAGCCGGGCAACATCTACTCGCGGATCATGAACCCGACGAACGCCATGCTCGAAAAACGGCTGGCCTCGCTCGAAGGCGGGGTCGCGGCACTGGCCACGTCATCGGGCATGGCCGCGTTCGATCTGGCGAACTTCGTCCTCGCGGAGGCCGGCGACAACGTCGTTTCGGCGTCGGCGCTGTACGGCGGCACCTACACCTATCTCACCCACACCGTCGAGAAACGCGGCGTCGAGACTCGCTTCGTCGATACGCTGGATTACGACGCCTACGAGGACGCGATCGACGAGGAGACGGCATACGTCCACCTCGAAACCATCGGCAACCCCGCACTCGTAACACCGGACATCGAACGCGTCGCGGAGATCGCACACACAAACGACGTCCCGCTGTTCGTCGACAACACGTTCGCCACGCCCTATCTGTGTCGCCCCATCGAACACGGCGCTGATCTGGTCTGGAACTCGACCACGAAATGGCTTCACGGCGCGGGCTCGACCGTCGGCGGCATCCTCGTCGACGGCGGCACCTTCGAGTGGGAATCGGGCGACTACCCGGAGATCACCGAACCCAATCCGGCCTATCACGGGCTGAACTTCCGGGAGACCTTCGGCGAGGCGGCGTTCGCCTACGCCGCCCGTGCCCGCGGGTTGCGCGATCTGGGCAACCAGCAGTCACCCTTCGACGCCTGGGTCACCCTTCAGAAGCTCGAATCTCTGCCACTCAGGATGGAGAAACACTGCGAGAACGCCCAGCTGGTCGCCGAAGCTCTCGAGAGCAATCCCGAGGTCGCGTGGGTGAACTACCCCGGACTGGAGAGCCACGAGACCCACGAAACCGCAAGCGAGTATCTCGATGGCGGCTACGGCGGCATGATCACGTTCGGGCTGGAGGACGGATACGAGGCCGGACGGGCCGTCTGCAACGGGGTCGAACTCGCGAGCATGCTCGCGAACGTCGGCGACGCCAAGACCCTGATCATCCATCCCGCCTCGACGACCCACCAGCAGCTCTCGGCCGAGGAGAAGGCCGCAAGCGGCGTCACCGACGACCTCATTCGAATTTCCGTCGGAATCGAGGACCCCGCGGACGTCGTCGCCGATCTGGAGCGCGCGATCGAGGAAGCGACCTAAACGCGAGCGAGCACGTCGAGCTGGTGGGCGATATAGACCAGTTCGTCGTCGCGGAGCTGCCGACGCCGCGCCGCGAGCCATTCCTGAAGACCCTCACCGAGTTCGTCGGCCAGTGCTCCCTCGACCGTATCGAGGATGTGGTCCAGAAAGACCCGTTCGTCTCCGCTGTAGGGCGGGTAGACGACCCAGTCTGAGCTCCCGGCCGCGAGGAGCTCGCCGCCCGCTTTCGGAACAGCCGCGAGGAGTTTTCGGCCCGTCTCGCTCGATCCCTCACGGTCCATGTCGCGGTGGTAGGCCCCGAGCACTCGGTCGTCGAGCGGGTGGGCCGGCTCGAAGACCGTTTCTCCGTCGAAGGTGATCGGGAAGTACGCGAGTCCGCCCGGGGAAAGCGCCTCGAAGAGGGCGGGAAGCGCATCGTCGAGTTCGACGAGGTCGAGGAACGCTTGGGCGACCAGCAGGTCGTACTCGCCGTCCGAAAGCACCTCGAAGGCGTCGCCCGCGACAAGCGAGACGGTCGTATCGTCCCGGACGAGTCGGTCGTCCTCCTGCGAAAACCCTGCATCGAGTAGGTGTTCGCGGGCGACGGCGGCGTTTTCGGACCGGTTGTCGATCGCGGTGTACTCGACTCCCTCGGGCAACACCCCCCAGTCGAGCAGGCGAGTGATCCCGGTCCCGATACCGGCACCCGCTTCGACGGTTCGGGGGGCGTCGGGAAGCTCCACCCGAAGCCGCGCCAGCACGCGGCGGTTCAGCGCGCGGTCGTCGACCGTCCGCTTTGCGTGCAGATACTCCTGGAAGTCGTTCATGCATACGTGAGCACCGCCCCGATCGCTTCGTCGGGGTGGTCGGCGAGCAGTCGGTACGCGTCGGCGGCCTCCTCGACCGGAAGTCGATGGGTCAGGACCGCGTCGGCATCGAGGTCAGCCAGGCGGTCCCACGCGAGCGCGAGACGACGGTCCTTGTCCCAGCGCCCCCGAAGTTCGGGTTCGATCGTGCTGACCTGCGTGCTCTCGATGGCGATCCGACTCCGGTGAAATCGTCCCCCGAGATCGAGCGTCGCGGGTTTGTCCCCGTACCACGAGCCGACCAGCACCCGTCCAGCGTAGCCCGTCGCGTCGATAGCGCCGTCGAGCGCCGCAGGGTTGCCCGAGAGCTCAATCGCGAGATCTGCCCCCTTCCGATGGGTATCGGAGAGTGCCCCCCGGAGGTCGGCGTCGGGCGCGATCGACTCGTCGGCCCCGAGGTCACGCGAGCGCTCGCGTCGGAGGGAATGGCGATCGACCGTGTACAGCGCCTCTAGCGGGTGGTCGGCGAGGACCGCGGTCGTGAGCAGGCCGAGGACGCCCTGTCCGAGGACGGCGACCCGCTCGCCGACGAGCGGGCCGGCGTCCATCGCGACGTTTATCGCGGCCTCGACGTTCGGCAGAAGGGTCGCCGCCGCCGCGGGAATTCCGTGAGGGACACGCTGGAGTTCGCCAGGCGCGGCACGGAAGTGACTCGCGTGGGGGTGAAACGCGAAGACACGCTCGCCGAGCCAGTCGCCCTCGACGGCGTCGCCGGTTTCGATCACCCGGCCGACGGCGGCATAGCCATAGGAGATCGGGTAGTCGAGCCCGCCCGAAAGCGACGGGATCGTCTCGTCGGCCGGGAGGTCATCCGGGGCCTCGCCACGGTAGAGCAGGAGTTCGGTTCCGGGGCTGATCCCCGAACACTCGGTCTCGACGAGGAGTTCGTCCGGGTCAGGTTTGGGGACCGTAACCTCCTCGACGCGCACCTCTTCGGGCGCGCGAAACGACACCCGTCGAGCGGTCATCGCCACCTCCCGGTCGCCGCGGTCCGCAGACGAGGACTGGACACGGATCCGAGTACGACCGACGGCGACATTGCTCTTGTGTCGAGTCACGACAGCCGGCCGGAGACGTACAGCCAGTCGCGGACGAACCCGGCGATGAACGGGCCGGCGACGAAGACGGCTCCGGCGCTCGTGACGGGTGGCGTGGCGGCCGGCGAGAGAACCAGGGTCAAAAACGCCATCTGGACGCCGGCGAGGAGGCGACGGCTTCGACGCGGCGGGAGGGCGAAGACGGGGCGTCCGCGTCGCCGGCGGAGCCAGCGCCCGAGGACGAACAGGTAGCGCGCGGCGCTGATCGAGAGATACCAGAGCGGGAGCTGGCCGTAGAGGACGGCCAGAAGCGGGGCGATCAGGATACCCAGTGCGTCGAACTCGGTGTCGAGACGCGCGCCGAGCGTCGTGACGTGATCGGTCAGCCGGGCGAGCGTCCCGTCGACGTAGTCCACCAACGCGGCCCCCCCATACAGGGCGGCGGGCAGCCAGACGAGCGATTCGGTCGGCTGTGGCAGGAGGAGAAAGCCGGCGAGAAACGCGACGAGGACGCCGCGGGTGATGGTGAGAGCCGTTCCGGGGCCGAGCGAGGCGAGCAGCCGCCCGCCGTTTCGGTTCCGGGGAAGGAATCGCCAGAGCAACGCGAGTTCGTACGCGAGGACGGGACCGACGAGGGCGAGCCAGCGTCGTGCGAGCCCGTCGGCCAGCAACAGGCGCAGACCGGCAAAGGAGAGGGCGGTCGCGACCGCCGCGAGCGCTGCGACGACGAACCAGCGGGCACGAAGTCGCCGCAGCGTCCGCCCGGCGTAGGTATCACTCACGATCGCCCTCCGGAACGCAGACCCAGCCGTCCTCGCCGGGGATGATCGCGTATTCGAGTTCGACGAGGAGGTCACGAATGTCGGTCGCGGCCTCGCCCCGCTCGTCGGATTCGCCCTCGTGGCGGGCGTGGGGCTCGACGTAGACGAACGGGCGATGCGTGGCGAGGACCTCGCGCGCCCCGCAAAGGACGTCGAGACCGAACCCCTCGACGTCGATCTTGAGGTGGTCCGGGGGCGGGACCTCGCCGGCGTCGACCAGCGAGTCGAGGGGCTCGACCCGGACCGACTCGGTGTCGGCGATCCGGGCGCCCCAGCGTTCGGCGTTGAACCGGTTGAACGAACTCAGCTCGTGGTACGACGACCGATAGAAAGGCAACGAGCCGGATTCGGCCGCGAGGCCGAGTTCGAGCGGACGGATCCTGCCTTCGAACCCGCTCGCGGCGACGTTCGCCTGGAGCGTCGCGGCGATTTCGGGGTTGGGTTCGATGGCCACCGCGATCGCGTCGGGGTACTCCGCGGCGACCGAGAGCGAATAGACGCCGGTGTTCGCGCCCACGTCCACGACCACGTCGCCGTCGCGACAGCGATCCAGCAGGGCCGCGAGCAGCCAGTCGTTCCCGTGGCGGTCGTAGAGTTCGTAGCTGCGAAACGAACCATGACGGACGCGCTTCTCGGTTGCCACCAGTCGGTATCGGTAGTTCGCACCCGCGAGCCGGTAGTATGCGGCGTTCGGGAGCGACCGGGCGACCGAGAGGACGTCTCGCAGTACCCGCGAGACGGCAGCGGGTACGGTGATCCGGCGCATCGACGTCGGTAGGATAGGGCGGGACGGGCTTTGGTGTTTCCCCGCCCGTAAGACGACGAAAACCGCGAAATCGTAACCGGAACCGGTTTCGAAACCGCGAGAACGGGCACAGCTTCTTACGCGCTCGTACCCTACCCTCGATAGCATCATGAGCTCGGAAGAACTCACCAAGAACCAGGAGCGCTTCGACCACAAAAACGAGGAGCGAAGCGCGCTTCGCTCCGGCAAGGGCCTCACCGAGGAGGTCGTCCGCCTCATCAGCGACGACAAAGACGAACCCGACTGGATGCTCGACCGCCGACTGCGCGCCCTCGAGCACTACCAGAACATGCCCCTC
>NZ_RDQG01000030.1 GCF_003697815.1 Halalkalicoccus subterraneus
CGGAGTAGCCGTCGAACCAGCGGGCGACCCGCTCGATCCGGTCGACGATATGGCCGGGCTCGCCCGAGCGCGAGAGTTCGTGGCCCTCGCGAGGGTAGCGCACGAGGCGGGTCTCGACCCCGCTTTTCTTGAGGAAGAGGTAGAACATTTCCCCGTTGTTGACGGGCACCCGGAAGTCCTCGTCGGCATGGATCACGAGCGTCGGCGTCTCGACCTCGCCCGCGGAGGCGACCGGCGACTGGGCCCAGAGGAACTCCGGCTCCTCCCACGGCTCGGTCCCGAAATCCCACTCGACGAGCTTGAACGCGTCCGTCGAACCGTAGAAGCTCGACAGGTCGTAGACGCCGCGCTGGGCGACTGCACCTTCGAACCTGTTCGTGTGGCCGACCAGCCAGCCGGTCATGTATCCTCCGAAACTCCCGCCCGTAACGAACTGCTCCGTCTCGTCGACGAAGGGGCGCTCGCAGACCGTCTTCGCGCCCGCGAGCACGTCACGCGCGGTCACCGCTCCCCAATCGCGCTCGATGGCGGCCATGTGCTCCTCGCCGTAGCCCGTCGAGCCCCGCGGGTTGCACCAGAAGACGACGTAGCCCCGCGCAGCTAAACTTTGAAACTCGTGCCACATCGTGCCCGCAGTGCTCCACATCGCGTGGGGACCGCCGTGGATCTCGACGACCAGCGGGTACGATTCCCCGTCCTCCATGTCCGGCGGGGTCAGCACCCAGCCCTGGACATCCTCGCCGTCCGATTCGAACCACAGCTCCTCGGGCTGGGGGACCGCCCGATCGGTCAGATACTCGTCGTTGACCCGCGTGAGCCGGTTGGTCTCGGCGCCGGCGGGCGTCGAGACGAACACGTCGCCCGGATGGTCCCACTCGCTTTTCGTCATCGCTACGGCATCCCGTCCGGGATCGAACCCGTCGACGTGGCCGTCGCGGGCGACGGTCTCGATCCTGTCCTCATCCGCGCGCCGGAGGGCCACGTCCCCCTCGTCGGGCGTGAGGAAATAGAGGTGGTTCTCGTCGGGACCCCATGTCGGGGTGCCCTCGACGGTGCGATCCAGCGACCCCGTGACGGTCGTTTCGGTTTCGCTTGCCCGGTCGAACACCCGGAGGTCGGTCTGGCGGAGCGTCGATCCCCCGTCGGGCGTGTGGTGGTACGCGACCCGGCCGTCGGCGGTCACGGCGAGTCCGACCGTCCAGCCGGTCGTTTGTACGAGGACCTCCTCGGATCCGCCCTCGACGTCGTGTGCGATCACGTCGTGGACGGCGTTGTCGTCGGGGTCGTCGGTACGTTTCGCGGCGTAGTAGATCGTCTCGCTATCGCCCCACTCGGGGGCGACGTAGTCGTAGTCGCCGTCGGTCAACCGGGTGATCTCGCCGCTGCTCGTCGGATCGAGTGCGACGGTGTAGACGTGGCTTCGCCCGCCGTCGAAATAGCGCTGTCCGGCGCGGTAGACCAGCCGGTCGATCACCCGCGGATCGGGGGTTTCGGGTTCGTATTCCTCGCCGTCGAGTCCGACGTCTCGACCCTCCTCGCGGTCCTCCTCCGTGCTCGATTGGACGAAGGCGATTCGCTCGCCGTCGGGCCTCCAGGCGATCCGTGAGACCCCGCCGACGACGTTCGTCACCCGCCACGCTTCGCCCCCGTCGGTGGGGGCAACCCAGAGTTGCGCTCGGTCGTCATCGCCGCGCGTACTCACGAACGCGAGTCGGTCGCCCGAGGGGCTCCACCGCGGTTCCGAATCGACGCCCTCAGTGAGGGTGAACCGCCGGAAATCGCCGCCACCCAGCGACGCGGTGTGGATCGTCGCCTCGTTCCCCTCGTCATCCCTCGGCGTCGTCCGCACGAACGCCACGCGTTCGCCGTCGGGCGAGAGCCGTGGATCGCCCACCCGAACGAGCTCGTGGTAGTCGCTAGCGCTGATCGTCTGCATGGTTCGGACTCGGAAGCCGACGCGAATAGGGTTTCGGTTCGAAACTACTCGATCCCGACCCGCCCGCTGGTGGCGTCCCGGAGCCTGTCACACAGCTCCGCGCGCTCCTCGCTTGGGACCCGCACCGCGAAGGTCGCGCGCTCGTCGTAGGTGGCATCGAACTCGCATCCGGAGCTTTCGATGATCCCCCGCACGGTACCGGAATCGTCGTACTCGGCGGCGATCTTCAGGCTGTCGTGGGGGCGTTCCTCGACGATCCCGGCGGCGTCGAGCGCCTCACTGACGGCCCGCGAGTACGCCCGGACGAGTCCGCCGTACCCCAGATGGGTGCCGCCGTAGTACCGGGTGACCACACAGACGGCGTTCTCGATCCCCTCGCCCTGCAGGACGTTCAGGGCCGGTTTCCCGGCCGATCCCGAGGGCTCGCCGTCGTCACTGGAGTACTCCCGGAACGGATCAGCCCGCACTCGATACGCGGGAACGTGGTGGGTGGCGTCGGCGTGCTCCGCCTCGACCTCCGCGGCGAACGCCTCCGCCCCGGCTACCGTCTCGACGGGCTTGACGTGGCCGATGAACTCCGAGCCCCGTACTTCGAAGGCGGCGCTGGCTCGCGTCCCGACGGTGCGGTAGGTCTCGCTCACTGGAGTTCGAGCGTCCGGACGAACGGGAGTTCGCGCAGGTCGTTGAGCACGTCGCCCGGAATCGGCTCGTCGGTGACGATGTAGAGGCGGGGCTCGTCGGTGAACTCCGGGTCCTCGCTCACCGTTTGGCGGATCGAAATGTCGTTCTCGGCGAGCAGTCCCGTGATAGTGGCGACGATCCCCTCCTGGCCCGCATCCCGCACCGCGATCGTCAGCGTCGAGAGGTCGATCACGGGCGCGAGATCCATCAGGCTGGGGATCTGGGAGATGTTCTGGAAGACGAGCCTGAGCTCCTCGTCCGCGAGGATCGCGCTCGTGGTCGAGTCGACGACCCGCCGGTCGACGCCGATCTCGCTGGCGACCTGCGTGTTCGGGATCTCGATAGTCCCTGAAACGACACGACCGTCGTCGTTGACCGAGAACCCTCGTTCGAGCAGCAGTCTTATCACCGCCTGCTGGCTGGGCGAGCCCTCGAACTTGGCCATGATCTCGTCGAACATCACAACTGTCCCTTCGTGCTCGGGGTCCCGCCGCGGCGCTCGTCGATCCGGGTCGCGTCGTCGAGCGCGCGGGCAAGGCATTTGAACAACGCCTCGATCTCGTGGTGGGCGTTCTCGCCCTCGACACCCAGATGGAGCGTGAGTCCGGCGTTCATCGCGAGCGATTCGGCGAAGTGGCGCGCCATGTCGCTGGTCAGCTCGCCCACCGAGTCCTGGGAGAACTCGCCGTCGAAGTAGAACCGGGGTCGGCCGCTGACGTCGACTACTACGGAGGCGATCGCCTCGTCGAGCGGAACCCGCCGGTCGGCGTAGCGGACCATCCCCGATTTGTCGCCGACGGCCTCCGAGACGGCCTCGCCGAGGACGATCGCGACGTCCTCGACGGTGTGGTGGTCGTCGATCTCTAGGTCGCCGTCGCATCTGACAGTGAGGTCGAAGAGGCCGTGGGTCGCGAAGGCGGCCAGCATGTGGTCGAAGAAGGCGATCCCCGTTTCTACCTCCGAATCGCCGTTGCCGTCGATTTCGAGTACACACTCGATCTCGGTCTCGGCGGTCTCTCTCGTGATCTCCGCCGTCCGGTCGGTCATGGCCGACCGAACACGCCGAATGTACATGGTGGTTGCGCTTAGCCGGTGAGTTCGGCATCACACAGTGCCTGATAGGTCACGCGAACCGTCGGGACGCTTACGTCTGCGACTGCGGCGGCCTGTTTCTGCGTGACGCCCTCCTCACGTTCTTTGGCGGCAGTATACAGACAGGCCGCCGCGACGCCCGCGGGGTTGTGCCCGCCGATCAGTTCCCGTTCGACAGCCGATTCGAGCAGTTCCGTGCCACGGCTTCGTACCTCCCTCGTGAGATCCAGGCGGGTCCCGAATCGGGGGATGTACTCGCCGGGATCGAGCGGCCCGACGGGCAGGCCGAGTTCGCGGTTGATCGCGTCGTAGGCGGCGTTGAGTTCAGCCTGAGAGGCCCGCGAGGCGTCGAGTATCTCGGCACGGGTTCGGGAGACGCGATGGACCCGGCAGGCGGCGTACACCGCCGCGGCGGTGAACCCTTCGAGCGAGCGTCCCGTGACGATCCCCTCGTTCTGTGCGGAGCGAAACAGATCGCAGGCCTGGTCCCGAACCGAGTCGGGAAGCGAGAGCGCCGAGGTCAGGCGGCGGATCTGCATGAACACATCGCGTTGGTTTCGATCGGCTTTCGACCCGCACTGCGATCGTTTGTTATACTTTCGTATTCGAGCGTATAGCCTGCGTTTTCGCCCGGTCGCCCTGTTGAGCCCACCGTAACCGATCTCCGTCGAGAGGCCGTAGTCGTGGCGCGAGCGCGACAGCGGCGCACCCGTCCGGCGGCGATCCGTTTCCTCGTCCTCGAACGATCGCCACTCGGGTCCGGGATCGATCCGCTCTTCCTCGACGACCAGCCCACATCGGGAGCAGGTCGTCTCGATGTCGTCTGTCTGGAGTGAACCACTGCATTCGGGACAGGTCAACGGACTTTTTACTGTCATCACTCTGTAATATACAAAACTCATACTTAAAACTATATGATACTGATAGTTAAAAACAACACACAAATGCGATCGATCCACGGATCTCCTGTTCTCATCTCGATATGCTATTATTCATCTCTCAATATATCTATATAAATCCTACCGTGACCAAGTGGTCTCGTCAGTGTCATCAGCTACCTCGTCACTCACAGCGATCATCTCCGGGATATAATCGAGTTACTCCTGATCGTTCGTAGAGGTTCTCTCCGTGATATTACCGTACTACGTCCGGTGGTTTGCCGAGATTCTCTCGGCAATATCGTCCAACTCTTCGTCGTCGAGATCGGGTGAGGAGCCGGCGATCGCGTGGATCGGGTTGCCGCCGTCGTCCTCGAACCGGGGGATGATGTGGCCGTGGACGTGCGGGACCTCTTGGCCGGCGGCCTCGCCGTTGTTGAACGCGACGTTCGAGGCGGGGGCGTCGACCGCGTCCTCGACGACGGGGATCAGTCGATGGAGCGTATCGTAAAGATCGCTCGCGACCTCGTCGGGCAGGTCGTTCAGGCGCTCGTACTCCTCTTTGGGGATCACGAGAGTGTGACCCGGCGCGAGCGGATTCGCGTCGAGGAAGGCGAACGTCGTCTCGTCCTCGTAGACGACGCGTGCGGGGATCTCGCCCTCGACGATCTGGCTGAAGATGCTTGCCATGTCCCGACGTGCGGTAGCTCGGAGTAAGAAAGTTACCCGCCCACACATAGCGCGTCGAGCTCCTCGCGCAGCTCCGCGCGATACTCCTCAGATTCGTAGCCCAGCCGCGCGATCCAGATGTTCTGATAGGACGGGTGAAGCACCGGCAGGAGCGTCGTCGAGAGCGCCTCGCAGTCGATCGGCGTCAGGACGTGGTCGGTGAAGCCGTCCAGACTCCGGTCGTCGAGCGCGAGCAGCGTCTCGGTGGCGTGTTTGCCAGTGGGGACGATCGCGCTGGGCTCGACCTGCTCGACCTCGGTCACGAGGTGGGTCCGGCAGGTCGTCAGTTCCTCGTCGGTGGGCTCCCGATTAGAACCCTCGCCATCGGGTGGAAAGCACTTCACTGCGTTCGTGTAGTAGGCGTCGTGATACCCGACGTCCTCCATGAGATCGCGGATCACCCGCCCCGAGTGGCGGGCGGTGTAGGCCATCCCGGTCCAGTTGCCGCCCCTCCACAGGTCGGCCTCGGGCGTGCCCGCGCCGGGAGCCTCGCCGACGACCAGCACGTCGGCGTCGAGCGGTCCGGTCCCCCACGAGATGCACTCGCGGGTCTCCGCGAGGTGGGGACACCGGGTGCAGTTCGGTTCGAGGACGTTTCGTGAATCGGGGTACTCGGGCACGACAAATCCCAAGATCCCACCGACCAAAGCCGTGTCGAGACGGAACGAGATGCGGTGGCCGGCGCGAGCGCGGGCGGCATCTCGCCGCCCGCGTGAGCGGGACGGGGAAGGGCTGGCATCCTGAGTGAGCAGTTCGGATCCGAACTGCTCGCAATGCTGCCTGGAGGAAATGAAAAGGGCGAGGTACGGCTGCCAAGCCGTGCCGAGGGCTTTCGACCGAACGCTCTTTACCGCCCCGTCGGGTTCCTACTGGTATGAGCAGGTCCGATACCGAGGACGGAGAGCCCTCGGAGGACGGCGGACGGTTCGGGGAGGTGCCCGACCAGTACGACCCCGAGGCACTCGAAAAGCGGGTGTTCGATCACTGGGAGGAGGTCGACGCCTACGAGCAAACGAAGGAGGCCTTCGCCGACGAGGAGCCCTTCTTCTTCGTCGACGGGCCGCCGTACACCTCCGGTGCGGCCCACATGGGGACGACGTGGAACAAGAGCCTGAAGGACGCCTACATCCGCCACATCCGGATGCGGGGCCACGACGTAACCGACCGCCCGGGCTATGACATGCACGGGCTGCCCATCGAGACGAAAGTCGAGGAACGGCTGGGCTTCGAGAACAAGAAGGACATCGAGGAGTTCGGCATGGAGAACTTCATCGCCGAGTGCAAGGAGTTCGCCGACGAGCAACTGGAGGGCCTCCAGAACGACTTCAAGTCCTTCGGCGTCTGGATGGACTGGGACGATCCGTATAAAACGGTCTCGCCAGAGTACATGGAGGCGGCATGGTGGGGGTTCTCGCAGGTCGCCGAGCGCGGACTGGTCGATCAGGGGAAGCGCTCGATCAGCCAGTGTCCCCGCTGTGAGACCGCGATCGCGAACAACGAGGTCGAGTACGAGGACCGCGAGGACCCGACGGTCTACGTCGAGTTCTCACTCTCCGAACGGGAGGGAAGCCTCGTCATCTACACGACGACGCCGTGGACCATTCCGGCAAACGAGTTCGTCGCGGTCGGCGAGGAGTTGACCTACCAGAAGGTCCGCGCCACCCGCGACGGCGAGGAGGACGTCCTCTACGTCGCCGCCGACTGTGTCGAGAACGTCCTCTCGAAGGGGCGCTACGACGAGTACGAGGTCGAGGAGGAACTGTCGGGCTCGAAAATGCTCGGCTGGGAATACGACCACCCGCTGAGCGAAGAGGTCCCCGACAATCCCGACAGTGAGGGGACCCGGCAGGTCTACCACGCCGACTACGTCGAGGCCGAGGACACCGGACTGGTGCACTCCGCGCCGGGCCACGGTGAGGTCGACTTCGAGCGCGGTACCGAACTCGGACTCCCGATCTTCTGTCCGATCGGCGGCGACGGCGTCTACACCGCCGAGGGCGGCGCCTACGAGGGCCAGTTCGTCAAGGACGCCGACGAGGGGATCACCGCCGACTTGGCTGAAAAGGGTCTGCTCGTCGCCTCGGGCACCATCACACACTCGTATGGCCACTGCTGGCGGTGTGATACCCCCATTCTGCAGATGGCGACCGACCAGTGGTTCATCACGATCACCGACGTCAAAGAGGAACTGCTGGATAACATCGAGGACAGCGAGTGGCACCCACAGTGGGCACGAGACAACCGATTCAGGGACTTCGTCGAGAACGCCCCCGACTGGAACGTCTCCCGACAGCGCTACTGGGGGATCCCGATCCCGATCTGGGTTCCCGAAGACTGGTCGGGCGAGATGAGTGAGGTAATCGTGATCGGTTCCCGGGAGGAACTCGCCGAGCGCGTGGACGGAGACGTCGACCCGCAGGAGGTGGACCTTCACCGCCCGACCGTCGACGACCTGACCATCACCGAGGAGGGAACCACCTACGAGCGCGTTCCGGACGTCTTCGACGTCTGGCTCGATTCCTCGGTGGCTTCGTGGGGCACCCTCGACTACCCGGGCGAGCAGGAGGCCTTCGAGGAGCTGTGGCCCGCCGACCTGATCATGGAGGCCCACGACCAGACCCGCGGGTGGTTCTGGTCCCAACTCGGCATGGGAACGGCCGCGCTCGGCGAGGTCCCCTACGACGAGGTGTTGATGCACGGCTTCGCCAACGACAGCGAGGGCAAGAAGATGTCCAAGTCGGTGGGCAACGTCGTCCAGCCCCACGAGGCGATCCAGAGGCATGGCTCGGATGCGATGCGCCTGTTCCTGCTCTCGGTCAACCCGCAGGGCGAGGACATGCGCTTCTCGTGGGACGAGATGGCGACGATGGAGCGAAATTTGAACATCCTCTGGAACGTCTTCCGGTTCCCCCTGCCGTACATGCGCATGGACGGGTTCGACCCAGAGGAGACCGACCTCGAATCCGTCGACGCACACCTCGAACTCGTCGACGAGTGGATCCTCGCCCGGCTCCAGACCGTGACCCGCGAGATGACCGAGGCATGGGACGACTTCCGCCAGGACCAGGCGCTCTCGGCGCTGATGGACTTCGTCGTCGAGGACGTCTCCCGGTTCTACATTCAGGTCGTGCGCGAGCGCATGTGGGACGAGGAGGACAGCCCTTCGAAGAACGCCGCATATGCCACGCTGTATCACGTTCTTCGGGAGGTCTGTGCGCTGCTGGCGCCCTACGCGCCCTTCGTCACCGAGGAGATCTACGGCGCGCTGACGGGTGACCGGGGCCACGACACCGTCCACATGCTCGAATGGCCCGAGGAGGAGGAGTACTGGACCGACGAGCGACTCGAAACCGATATCGAACTCGTCCGGGCGGTCGAGGAGGCGGGCTCGAACGCCCGCCAGCGGGCCGAACGGAAGCTCCGCTGGCCCGTTTCCCGTGTCGTGGTCGCGGCGGGCGACGACCGCCTCGCCGAGGCCGTCGCCCGCCAGCAAGAACTCCTCGAAGAGCGTCTCAACGCCCGCGAGGTTCATGTGATCGCGTCGGAGGAGCGCTTCGAGGACCTCGCCTACAGCGCCACGGCCGACATGAGCGTTCTCGGCCCGGCGTTCGGCGATCAAGCGGGGGAGGTCATGGGCGCGCTCAACGAGGCCCGGATCGACGAGCCCTCCCTTGACGCCCTCGAAACCGCCGTCTCGACGGAACTCGGCGAGGAGGTCGAGCTTCGCGCGGAGATGATCGAGTTCACCGAGGAGACCCCCGAGGCGATCTCGGGATCGCGTATCACGATCGAGGGCGACGGGCTGGGCGTCGTCTACGTCGACACCGAGCTCACTGAGGAAATCGAGAGCGAGGGCTACGCCCGCGAGGTCATTCGACGAGTGCAGGAGATGCGAAAGGAGCTCGACCTGCCCCTCGACGCGTCGATCCGCCTCGCCCTCGACATCGCAGACGACCGGATCGCCGGGTTCGTGAGCGAACACGAGGAGCTGATCGCGGAGGAAGTCCGTGCGGCAGAGCTCGGGGCGGTCGAGGACGGCCACCGCAGGGAATGGGAGGTCGAGGGCGTCACGATGGACATCGCGATCGAATCCTTAGAATGAGCGGATCGCTTCGGCCAGCGGGCCGGCGACGCTGACCTCGCTCTCGGCGCGTTCGATGGTGTCGGTTCCATACACCCGCTCGACGCCCGCGCGGGCGAGTTTCGTTCTGGCGTTGGCTGCGAGCATCGGGTGGACGCAGGTCACGAACACGCTTCTCGGGGTTTCGAGTGCGGAAATCGCCCCGCTCATCGTCGAACCGGTCGCGATGATGTCGTCGGCGATCACGACGTCCCGGCCTTCCACTTCGACGTCGCTTGGCGTGATCTCGACCTCGCTGCCCGAGTGGCGGGTCTTCTCGAAGTAGTCGACCTCGCCTCCGCCGTACGAATCCCGCACCGTCTCGGCGAGTTCGATCGCCCCCGCGTCGGGCGAGAGGAAGACGGGATCGGCGAGGTCGGGAAGCGGGTCTGCGAGCACGCCCGCCCCGTCGACGGCGTGTGCAGGTACCGAGAAGTGTTCGAGGGCACTCTCCTCGTGAGGCGAGACCGTCAGCACGCGGTCAGTTCCCGTACTCACCGCACGGGCGACAGCCCGAACCGAGACCGGCTGGCCCGGCTCGAAGGCGCTGTCCTGGCGGGCGTAGCCCATGTAGGGGAGGACGGTCGTGATATTTGAGACGCCGCTCTCGCGAAGCGCGTCCTGGAGCTGGAGCAGCTCGAGGTGGGCGTCGCTCGTCGTCGTCGAGGCGACGATCACCGCGGAATCCCCCTCGACATCGGGCGCGGCGGCGAGCAGTTCGCCGTCGGGAAAGCGCTCGAACTCGACGGGTGCAAGCGTCCGGTCGAGTTCGCTCGACAGGGCCGCGGCGAGCGACTGTGAGGACGAACCGGGTACGATCATACCCGTGGATGCACCGGGCGCGCTAAACCCGTTTTCGGTCTCACCGGAGCACTACCGAACGAGCATCGCCCGGATCCCCGAGACGCCGAGCGCCTGCGAGCGCCAGCCGTCGCCCGCGTCGACGTACAGCGTTCCGTCGGAACTCGCACCGTAGACCGCCTCGCCGACCGCCACCGCCACGAACGGTTCGGGCGTCTCGCGCTCGTGCCACTCGCCGTCGTAGGTGGAGAGGGCCCCGGCAGCGAGTGTGGCCCCCAGGGAGAGTTCTCCGGGCGAGCCGATGCCCGAAACGCGGTCGAACTCCCCCTCGAACTCGTGCATCCAGCCGTTTCCGAGTCGATAGATCCCCGCATCGGTCGCCGCCAGCGGAACTCCCGGAACCGAAACGTCGTGTACACCCTCTAAACCGACATGGTCGAGGCCGTCGCCGACGCGATAGACGCCCTCGCCGGTCGCCAGCAGGTCGCCGTTGGCCGCCCGGACGTCGTCGAGGCTTCCGATGTCGGTCCACTCCTCTCCCTCCAAGCGGGCGACTCGACCCTCGGGGCCGACGGCAATCGGCGTTTCGGCCCCGCCCACGGCGACCGCGGGGCCGAAATCCGTGGGCTCGCCCTCGAACAGGACGTCCTCGTCGGTTGCGACAGCGAGGCCGTCGACCCACGCGAGGTCGCGGGCGTGACACCGGTGTTCGATGCCGAAACTCCCGATCAGGTCGTCCGAGACGGAGACGCCGAGGACCCCGAGATCGGTCGCGAGATAGACGCTCCGCTCGCCGCTTTTGTCGGCGTAGACGCGCTTCTCCTCGATGCTGCTCATACCGAGGGTTCGCGCTCGGGCGCCAAATGGCTGTTCCGGAATCCATTTGCCCCGTCGCTCCCCACAGACAGGCGATGGACGTGTTCGGATCGAGCGGGACGCGTGGGGTTGCGAACGAAGAGATCACGCCGGCGTTCGTCCTGCAGGTCGTCGCGGCCGCGGGGACGGTCTGGGAAGCCGACCGTGTCGCCATCGCCCGCGACACACGCTCGACCGGACGCATGCTCGAAAACGCCGCCGTTGCGGGCCTCCAGAGCGTCGGCTGTGACGTTCATCGCCTCGGCGTGCTCCCCACGCCCGGCGCACAGGCCTACGCCGCCCGCGAGGGCGTTCCGGCGGTGATGATCACCGCCTCGCACAACCCACCCGAGTACAACGGCGTCAAACTCATCGGCGCCGACGGGATCGAACTCTCGGTCTCGGAGCTCGAAACCGTCGAGGAGGCCTTCCTTTCGGAGGTCGACGGCGCGCGCTCGTGGGTCCGGACCGGCGACGAGTTCGCCGTCGAGGACGCCATCCGACGGTATATCGGGAGCGTCCGCGAGGCGGTCGACGCGGAGAAGCTCGCCGACCTGACGGTCGCGATCGACCCCGGTCACGGTGCTGCCTCGCTCACCAGCCCGCGGCTCTTTCGGGAACTGGGCTGTCGGGTTCTCACCGTTAACGCCCAGCCCGACGGCCGGTTCCCCGGCCGGGACCCCGAACCCGTCGAGGCGAACCTCGAGGATCTGGGCCGACTCGTCGCCACGAGCGACGCCGACGTCGGGATCGCCCACGACGGCGACGGCGACCGGGCGATCTTCTTCGACGAATCGGGAACCTACATCGAGGGCGACGCGGCGCTGGCGGCGCTCGCGGACGCGGAACTCGGCCCCCGAGACGCCACCGTCGCCGCGGTCAACGTTTCCCAGCGGCTGGTCGACGTCTGCGACCGGAC
Source organism: Halalkalicoccus subterraneus (assembly GCF_003697815.1). Taxonomy (NCBI): domain Archaea; kingdom Methanobacteriati; phylum Methanobacteriota; class Halobacteria; order Halobacteriales; family Halalkalicoccaceae; genus Halalkalicoccus; species Halalkalicoccus subterraneus. Next base: position 12,012 of record NZ_RDQG01000030.1, read on the forward strand.
GGGGGCGACCCTCGAACTCACCCCCATCGGCAGCACCTACATCACGAGCCGGATCCAGCAGTTGCGCGCCGAGGGCGTCTCGGTCCCGGTCGCCGGCGAGGGCAACGGCGGGATCTACTTCCCCGAGTACAGCCTGGCGCGCGACGGGGCGTACATCGCCGCCCGATTCCTCGAACTGGTGGTAGACAAGCCCGCAAGCGAGGTGGTCGAGCCCTTCGGCGGCTATCGCAACGTCCGGCTGAAGCTCACCTACGAGAGCCGCGACCAGCGCGAGGCGATGCTCGCGGCGGTCGACCGGGTCGCCGAGAACGAGGACGCCGGGACCAACACCACCGACGGCGTGCGTCTGGACTACGGCGACGGCTGGGTGCTTGCTCGTCCCAGCGGGACCGAGCCGGTCATCCGCGTCTACGCCGAGGCCCGCGGGAAAGAGCGTGCGGAGGAACTGGCTGCACGGCTCTACGACGCCGCCGAGGCCGCACTCGAAGACACCGGGTGATCCGGCCGGTCCGTCTATGCCCGGCCGTAGTTGAGATACACCTGCGGGAGGAGGATACCGACGACGAACACGACGCCGGCAACGACCCCCGACGAGAGGTCCGTGTATGCGGACAGTCCGACCAGCAACACGAGCGCGGTCGTCGCCGTGACGGCGACCACTTCGTTCTCTGTGGATACCATTCTATACGAATAGAAGTACGAGTAAAAAAGCATCCTCCTCACGTCTTTCCGGCCGCATGGCGTCGACACAGGGACACGGATCGCAGCCGACGTCGCTTGCCCGAACCCGTTCGGCCCACAAGTTATACCGCTTCGCCGTGAGCACGAACCCGTATGCCAGAGCAAACGCTCTACGATCGGCTCGGCGGCGAGGACTCGATCGAGGCCGTCGTCAAGCAGTTCTACGGCTACGTCATGGACGACGACCTGGTCAATGGCTACTTCGAGGACGTCGACATGCAGCAACAGGTCGCCCACCAGACCCAGTTCATCAGCTCCGTCACCGGCGGTCCCGTCGAGTACACCGGCGCGGACATGCGGGCGGCCCACGAGGGCATGGGCATCACCACAGAGGAGTTCGACGCCATCGCGAAGCACCTCGACACGGCTCTGAAGGACTTCGACGTGCCCGAGACCGAGCGCGAGGCCGTCCTCGACGAGGTCGCGAGCTACGAGGACGACATCGTCGGCGCGTAACGGCCGAGCGCTTCCCGCAACCGTTCCCGTTCCTCGATCGCCTGCTCCCTGTCGTCCCCGACAGCGCCGCTCACGAGCCGCTCTCGCTCCCGCTCGTCGAGCCGTTCGCGGACCTCGGCCGCCCGACGGAGGCGTTCGTAGTCGGGATCGCGCGCCACCTCGCGGACCTCCCGCAGGTGGGCGATCGTCTCCACGGGGGCGAACCCGGTTACGACCGCCCGGAGCTCCCGGAGCCGGTAGCGCAGTTCGTCGGCCGGTCGGGGCGGCCATTCCAGTTGAAGGGGTGTCGCGTCGATCCGTTCGAGCGCCGTGCGCTGGGTCGTGACCGCCCGCTTGAGCGCGTCGGCGTCCGCGACGTAGTGGTCCAGTTTCGAGCGCGAATGCTCCGCATACTCGAGCAGTTTCGGGATCGGCTCCGTGCCGGCCTCGGCGCGTTCGATGTACGCCCGCAAATCGGCCGGCATTCGTGGCGTGTCGACAAGCGGGAACCACTCGGTCCGGTCGAGAAACGAGACGACCTCGCGGGCGCTCGCCCGTTCGAGATACTTGGAAAACGCCGCGTCGACCGCCCGGTTGTATCCCTCGATGGGCACTCGCAGGTCCGCGACCGGTGCGTCCAAGTCGACGTCCGACAGCGCGAGCAGGTCGTCGTACGCACTGACCTCCCGCTCTAACTCCTCGATCCGTCCCTCGGCATCGAGGCGCGCCTCACGTAGGCGCTCGCGGGCCCGTTCGCGTTCGCGCAACCGGTCGATGTCCTCATCGACGGGTTCGAGCTCCGCCCGAGCGCGCTCGAAATCCCCCGCGTTCAGCCGCCGCTTGTCGAAGCAGTCCTCGACGGCCTCGACGCTTTCGCGGTGGCGCGCTCCCTCGGGGAGTTCGGAGACGAGCGCGTCGAGCTGGCTCTGGAACTCGATGAAGCCCCTGAAATCGCCGGTGCCGGTCGCCCGGTCCTCGTAGCGTTCGAACAGCTCCCTCAGCCGATCCCGGACGCGTTCGAGCCGACGGAGTTCGTCCTCACCGAACTCCTCGACGGCCGTCCGTGCGGCGTCGTACTCCTCGTGCGCGTCGGCGAGTCGCGGTTCGAGGTCACTCATACACGTCGTCGGGGTCGAACACCCGCTCGCCGACGTGCTCGCCCTCGATGGTCCGGTAGAAACACGTCCGGTGGCCGGTGTGACAGGCCCCGCCCGACTGCTCGACGCGATACAGCAGGGTGTCGCCGTCGCAGTCGGTGCGGATCTCCGCGACGTCCTGGGTGTGGCCGCTGGTCGCGCCCTTCTCCCAGAGCTCCTCTCGACTGCGCGAGTAGTAGTGTGCGCGCCCGGTCTCCCTGGTTCGCTCGATCGCCTCGCGGTTCGCGTAGGCGAGCATCAGCACGTCGTCCGTTTCGGCGTCCTGCGCGATCACGGGCAGCAGACCCCGCGAATCGAACTCGAGATCCACGTCGCTCATACGTCGAGTGAACCGGCGCTCGCGAATAGGTCTTCTGTCCCGCCCCCAGCGCAGTTCGGTCGGCCGAGACGAACCACCCTGCCCGCGAGCAGTCGACGGCCGGTCGTCCCGATCGAACGACTCCGAACGGGAGCGGTGGACCGGTCGTCGCGAAATGGCGAGGAAGCGAACGCCGTCGTCCGACGATGTGAGCACCGGAGTGTTTCCGACCGTCTTCGACGCGCTATACCATGCCGACGGCCCGCAGAGCGGCCGTCAACACGTCACCGTACGTGAGCCCGACGAGCAGGCCGACCAGGATGGGCACGAGAAACGGGATCCCCGGGGAGACCCAGACGGTCTCCCGCATCGTCAGGACGTCGAGCCCCTCGCGCAGGCTCGCCGGCGTGGTGCCGTAGGCCGATCCGACGTCCGCGAGGAACGCCTCGGCCCCCCAGTCGTCCGTGACCCGCCCCCCGTCGGTGATCGCCCCGTCGCCCGCCGGCGACGGTTCGGCGGGCAGCGAGCCCGGATCACGAAAGCGATCGGGCTCCTCGCGAAGCTCCGCGAGCGTCGTCCCCCGCCACCGGAGGTACATCCGTAGGGCGTCGAGGTCGAGCCCCGATCGGGTGAACCCCGACTCGGTTTCGAGCAGCCGGCCGTGCGTCTCGCGCAGCTCGCGCCAGTGAACCGGCCAGCCGACGACCATCCATGGTGTAAACCGTCCGGCGAGCGCGTTCCTGAGCGCGAGCACGAGCGGGTAGCACGCCCCGACGAGCACTGTATTGGACAGGATCGTCAGCGCGAACGCCCCCGTGGGAGGTTCGACCAGCGGCAGTGCGTACGACCCGATCGCGTAGGAGGGTATCGTCGGAAAGAGCACGGTGAGGACGATCAGCGCCTTCGCGTCCGCACCGCCGAAGGCACCGAAGTGCCAGAACCCATACGAGGCGGGGATCACCAGCAGCAGGCTGATTCCGGCACCGATGGCGAACAAGATCCATGTGGATCCGCCCGCCTGATAGGAGGCGATTCCGTCCCAGACGAACAGCACGCACGCGAGCGCGAACAGGGGCTGCCAGGCCTGATCGGGGACTCGTCGGGTTCGGACGTCACGGTGGGCCGCCCAGAGGAGAACGGGAACCGCGAGCAAGCGCAGGAGGTCGGGGACCGAGGCGGGCACGAATCGAAGAGGCGCACTCGGCGGATGAATGTCTTGTGGCCGACCGGACGCAGAGCCACCGGTGATCGATACCGATGGAACGTGAAAAACGATCGGAAACGGCCGAACGACCTCAGATAACGCGGTTCTGGAGGTAGTCGAGGTGCTTTGCGTTGTAGACGATCTTGACCTCGTCGGCGTCGGGCGAGCCGATGCAGGTCAGACGGACGTTCTTGTCGTCGACCTCCTCGTCCGAGAGGATCTGCTGCATGTCCATCTCGATCTCGCCCTCGAAGAGGATCGCTGCGCAGTTCGCACACGCACCGGCGCGACACGAGAAGGGCCAGTCGTAGCCCTGGGCCTCGGCGGCCTCGAGGATGTACTCGCCCTCGTTGACGTCGAGCGTCCCGTAGTCTTCGTCGTCGAAGCCGGCGTCGGCGGCCTTATCGAAGAGGTCGTCGTCCTCGATGTCCCAGCCCTGGTCGTCCAGCGTCTCGTAGTTGAGGTATTCTACTGTTGGCATCACCCGGTCCTTCGTCGCCATGCCTGTTAGACCTTGCTGTTCATTTCTCGATCGGCTCTTTCCCCGATTCTCGCGTCCTCAAACCTCACAACGGCTACGTTCTGATATAATTTGGCCGTAAATTTGGTCGACCAAAACCCGCGTGAGGCCCTGCAACCGGGAATCGAGTCGACGCCAGGACCGGTGTGTTTAGGCGTACCCCGGGTGTGATCGCGACCATGTTCGATGCCTACGAGGTGATCCCCGCCGTCGACATGCAGGACGGCGAGGTCGTCCAGTTGGTGCAGGGGGAACGCGGCACCGAGAAACGCTACGGCGACCCCGCGGAAGCCGCTCGCCGGTGGATCGCGGCGGGCGCGCGAACCCTCCACCTCGTAGATCTCGACGGCGCGTTCGAGGGCGAGCGGAGGAACGCCCCCGCCGTCGAGGCCGTGCTGGGGGCGGTCGGTGACGAGGTCGCGGTCCAGTTGGGCGGCGGGATCCGCACCGCCGACGAGGCGATCTCCCTGCTGGATCGCGGCGTCGACCGGGTGATCCTCGGGACGGCGGCGGTCGAGACCCCCGAGATCGTCCGCGAGATCAGCGACGAACACGAGAACAGCGTGATGGTGAGCCTTGACGCGAAGGACGGCGAGGTGGTCGTGTCGGGCTGGACCGAGGGTACTGGTCTAGATCCCGCCGAGGCCGCCGCCCGCTACGAGGAGCTGGGTGCCGGCGCGATCCTCTTTACGAACGTCGACGTCGAGGGACAGTTGGAGGGCGTGAAAACCGATCCCGTCGAGCGGATCGCCGAGGCGGTGTCGATTCCCGTGGTCGCGAGCGGCGGGGTCGCGAGCGTCGAGGACGTGCGGGTGCTGAAGGAGGCGGGTGCGAGCGCCGTGGTGGTCGGAACCGCCCTCTACGAGGGGCGGTTCTCGCTCGAAGAGGCGACCGACGCAGTGGCCTGAATCGCTTAGACCAGCCTGAGGTGGTTCTGGTCGGGCGAATAGATCTCGCCCTTGTCTCGCAGCTTCTGGATCTCGTGTTCGGCCTTGCTGTCCTCGATGCCGGCCTCCGCGGCGCGCCCGATGACCGTCTCCTGAGGTGCGCCGGGTTCGCCGTCGTACTCCTCCTGTAGTTCGCGGATGATCTCCTTGATCCCCTTCACGCGGTCGCGCTGGGTTTTCGACCGGCCAGTCTCGATCACGTCGACGTCGTACTCGCCGGTCTCGGGATCCACGCCGATGTCCTGCAGACAGGAGCGGACGATCTCGATGACGCGTTCGGCGTCCTCGCGCTCGACGGTATCCGAAAGCCGGACGCGGGCGCTCGCCTCCCCGAGCCTCACGAGCGCTTCGAGTTTTCGGGCAGTAACGGGAACCGGGGCGTCCTCGTCGGCACCCTTCGAGCGCAGGTCGACGTAGAACTCCTGGATCGCCTCGCGGGCGTCGTCGGTCATCCGCGGGAAGCAGTTCTGCTGAGCGTAGGCGATGTACTTCCTCAACAACTCCGCGTCGATGTCGGGGGCGACCTCCTCGGTGACGGCGTCGACCTCCTCGCGACTGACGTCCGGCGCGGCGAGGCTGGTTCGTTGTGTGTTCAGTTCGCCGGCGTAGTTCGTCTGGAGGATGTGTTGGGCGAGCTTGCGGTCCTCCTCTGGGTCGGGCTTATCGGTAACGGTGAAGATCAGATCGAACCGGGAGATGAGGGCGGGTTCGAGGTCGATCTGCTCGCCGATGGGCTCGTACTGGTCGAACCGTCCGTATTTGGGGTTCGCCGCACCGAGCAGCGAACACCGCGACTTGAGGGTGGCGTTGATTCCGGCCTTCGAGATCGAGATCGACTGCTGTTCGAGTGCCTCGTGCATCGCCGAGCGGTCCTCGGGACGCATCTTGTCGAGCTCGTCGACCGCGGCGATCCCCCGGTCGGCGAGGACGAGAGCCCCCGCCTCGAGGGTCCACTGCTGGCCTTCGCCGAAGTCGTCGCGCACGGCGGCGGCCGTCAAACCGGCCGAGGAGGACCCCTTCCCGGAGGTATAGACCGAGCGGGGCGCGATGTTGCGGATGTACTGCAACAGCGCGGACTTCCCCGTTCCGGGGTCCCCGATCAGGAGCATGTGCATGTCCCCACGGGTGCGCGAGCCGTCGGGCAGGTGTTTCGTGACGCCCGAAAACAGCTGGAGGGTCATCGCGAGTTTGGCCTGCCGGTGGCCGTAGATCGAGGGTGCGAGGCTGTCGACCATCCGCTCGTAGATGTTCGGGTCCGAAGAGAGTTCGACGATGGCCTGCTTGTCCTCGTCGGTGATCTCCATGTCCTCGAACTGCTCCTCCTCGGCTTCGACCGTGTGGCCGTCCATGTAGATGTCGAACATGGTCGATTTCTCCTGGTTCGAGCCCTGCTGTTCGAGGTGCAACACGCCCGTTACCCGGACGTGGTCGCCGGCCGTGACCTCGCCGGTGACGTCGTCCTCGATGTGGACGTCCAGACTCTGGGGGGTCTCCCCGCCGCGCAGCCCCTCTGGGCTCTCCTGGATCCGGAGCTTCTGGGCGTCGATGAACTCGGACTGGTCGAAGTTGATTCGGAAGGGGCCCTGGCGCTCACAGCCCGAACACTGATGCGGTTCTTGGAAGTCCCCACCCGTTTGGGGGATCCGCGTGAGGGTGCCACAGCGCTGGCACTCGAAGGCCGCCTGCTGGATCTTCGGGCGCACGTCGGTGGCCTTGCGGACGATGCCGCGCACCTCGACGAGCGTGTTGACGTTCTTCGAGCGGATCTCCCGGATGTCGGTCGGGGCCGGGAGGTTCTGCACCCGGACGTGGGCCTGTCCGAGGCTCACGTCCACCGGGAGGTCGTAGAGACGAAGCGCCTCCTCGGCGTACGGTTGCATCTGCTCGGGCTGGTTGCGAAAGTCGTCCGCGATGTCGGGATCGAAGCGGTTCAGGTCGGTCCAGTCGAGATAGAGCGAACGCTGTTCGTTCGGGTAGTGCTGTGCCAGCGTGCCGATCTCGTCGTGGTAGTAGGTCCGGTAGAACTCCTCGAACCGGCCGACGAGCTCCTGGTTCTCCGCACTAGCCATTGCTGACTTCTGTAGCCGCCGACCGTGTATGAACCTTCGGGACCCACCTTTTGCTGTCGTCCGAAAGGCGAAGCCTTTCGGGATGACGAACGGCTCTGCCGTCTCGAACTACGCTCGTTTCGCTCGTTGGCAAACGCTGTCCGGCGGAATCTTCGATCCCGCTGACGCCAATGAGCTTCGCTCATTGAGCGGACCAAAAGCCTCGTCACCCCCTCCGGGGGTCCTCGGCTCGCTCGTTCACGCTCGTTCGCTCGCGGTGGGTCTGCTGGCGTCCTTTATACGATCGCCGTACTAGCGATCATGAACAGTGCTATCGCGCCAAAGAGTTTCATTCCGGTGAGATACATCTCCCGTCGCCGGTAATAATCTCCCGTGACGATCCCGAACGCGCTTATCAACGCGCCGATCGTGACCGCTGTTACAGTTCCGATCCACGCGACAACGGACGGATTGTCCCAATTGATTCCGCCTATCCAATACGAGACGAGGAGTCCGACCAAACAGTACCCGACCACGAGAGCGATTATCACCTCCGTCCGATTCCGTGGCTGCAACCAGCGATCCAGTTCGATCATCATGCGTTGATGTATCACCTCTTTTCTATTAACTATTCGGACAGTTCCGAACGGATCAAGGAGAGAACCGATTCGCTCCGTATTGATCCGTCTTTCCGTGCCCGATCATACGGTCGTTGACGTGGTGGCTGCCCTCCCGGTGGCTACCGTACCGTCCTGTATTTAAACCGCTTCCAATCGAACTATCGTCCACCCGGAGGACACTGATAGCATGCCACATGAATAGGCGTGATATACCGGAAAACAGGTATTTCGACCGATTTCCTTCGATCTGCGGAAGACACCGGTTTGACGAGAATCGGTGTTTTTATATAGAACCACAAACAACGATTCGAGTGACTATGAGCCAGCGAATGCAACAGGGTCAGCCCATGATCATCATGGGGGACGACGCACAGCGCGTACAGGACCAGAACGCGCAGGACTACAACATCTCTGCGGCACGAGCGGTCGCGGAATCGGTCCGCTCGACGCTCGGCCCGAAGGGGATGGACAAGATGCTCGTCGATTCGACGGGCGGGGTCACCATCACCAACGACGGCGTGACCATCCTCAAGGAGATGGACATCGACAACCCGACCGCCGAGATGATCATCGAGGTCGCGGAAACCCAGGAGGACGAGGCCGGCGACGGGACGACTACTGCCGTTGCCATCGCGGGCGAGTTGTTGAAAAACGCCGAGGACCTCCTCGAACAGGAGATCCACCCGACGGCGATCATCAAGGGCTTCCACATGGCTTCGGAGCAGGCTCGTGAGGAAGTCGACAACGTCGCCGAGCAGGTCGACCCTGGCGACGAGGAGCTCCTGAAGAAGGTCGCCGAGACCTCCATGACCGGCAAGGGCGCCGAGCTCAACAAGGAGCACCTCGCTCAGCTGATCATCGACGCAGTCAGCCAGGTCACCGTCGAGACCGACGAGGGCGACAACATCGTCGACCTCGAGTTCCTCGAGATCGAGACCCAGACCGGTCGCTCCGCGAGCGAAAGCGAGCTTTTGGAGGGCGCCATCGTCGACAAGGACCCCGTCCACGACGACATGCCCACCGAGGTCGAGGACGCGAAGGTCCTCCTGGTCAACGAGGCCATCGAGGTCGAGGAAGCCAACGCCGATACAAATGTGAGCATCGACAGCCCCGATCAGCTCCAGCAGTTCCTCGATCAGGAGGAAGCCCAGCTCAAACAGAAGGTCGAGCAGATCAAGGAGACCGGCGCGAACGTCGTCTTCTGCCAGAAGGGCATCGACGACCTCGCCCAGCACTACCTCGCGAAGGAGGGCATTCTGGCCGTCCGGCGCGCGAAGAAGTCCGACCTCGAGTTCTTGAAGGAGGTCCTCGACGCCGCGGTCGTCTCCGATCTGGACAGCGCGACCGAGGCCGAACTCGGCTACGGCAGCGTCACGCGCGACGAGACCGACGAGATGTTCTACGTCACCGGCGAGGACGCCCACGGCGTCACCCTCCTGCTGCGTGGCTCCACCGAGCACGTCGTCGACGAGCTCGAACGCGGCATCAACGACGCGCTCGAAGTCGTCGCACAGACCGTCTCGGACGGTCGCGTGCTCGCGGGCGGCGGTGCGGTCGAGGTCGAGGTCGCCTCGCGCCTGCGCGACTACGCCGACTCCGTCTCGGGCCGCGAACAGCTCGCGGTCGAGGC
>NZ_RDQG01000031.1 GCF_003697815.1 Halalkalicoccus subterraneus
ACGCTCTCTAAGCTCTCCTCGCGCCCGCGCGGGCCGGAGAAGAAGTCCTGGCGGATCCGGTGTTTGCGCGTGAAGTTCGTCACGACGTAGGTGGGCTTCTCGCTAACGACGCCGACGTACTCGGTCCACTGGCGCGCGTCGGTGAACACCCGGTCGGGCTCGGCGAGTTCCTGGAGCGCCGCCAGGTCGAACGCCAGCGTCATGTCGCCGCTTCCGTCCATGCTCATATACCCGTACTCGGCCGGGCCGCCCGAAAACGGTACCGCTTCGGGCTACTCCAATCGCGCCATCTCCTCGTCGGAGAGTTCGATCCCCGACGCCGCAACGTTCTCCTCTACGTGCTCGACGCTCGACGTCCCCGGAATCGGCAGCGTGACGGGCGATCGCTGGAGCAACCACGCCAGCGCGATCTGGGAGTCGCTGGCGTCGTGAGCCTCGGCGATCTCCGAGACGGCGTCGGCCTTCCCACCGAGGTCGTCGTCGCCCGAGCCGATGGGCGACCACGGGATGAAGCCGATATCGGCGTCCTCACACGCTTCGAGAACGTCCTCGTCGGAGCGATCGCCGACGTTGAACTCGTTCTGGACGGTCGCGACCTCGACGATGTCGCGCGCAGTCTCCAACTGCTCGACCGAGACGTTGCTCACGCCGACGTGATCGACGTAGCCCTCGTCCTTGAACTCGGCCATCTGCTGGACGGAGTCCTCGAAGGGCGTATCGGGATCCGGTCGGTGGAACTGATAGAGGTCGATCGAGTCGACGCCGAGGCGATCCAGACTGCCCATCAGCGCGTCCTGGAGGTACTCGGGGTCGCCACACGGGGGCCAACTGCCGTCGAGGGTCCGCCACAGGCCGCCCTTGGTCGCGACGACCACGTCCTCGTAGTCGGGGCCAAACGTTTCGCCGATCAGGCGCTCGCTCACGCAGGGGCCGTACGAGTCCGCGGTATCGACGAAGTCGACGCCGATCTCGCGGGCGCGTTCGAGGACTTCCTTCGCTTCCTCCTCGTCCTCGGGCGGGCCGATGATCTCCTCGCCGGTGATCCGCATTCCGCCGAAGCCGAGTCGATGAACGGTCAACTCGCCGCCGATGTCGAACGTGTCGCTCTCGTTTTCTACCATCGGTTCGGAAAACGGGCTCCAGTACCTTCGGTGTGTGCCTCGGAGCGGGCCTTACCAGTAGTCGGAACGTGAGTTCGTCATCCGGTTTCGACGGAGGAAGGAATCAGTCGCGTGTCTCTCGGATCGATATGACCGGAATGAATAAATATAATCGTGCTGATCAGAAACCAGTGGATCACTCGGTCAGCACCATCGTACGTGACTGGAAAACAATCTTAATATATATCGTTATCGGACTAGTTTTACTTCTGTTTGTAGTCTTTGCCCCTGAAATCGCGTTCTACGCTGCTCTTGTCGTATTCGTTCTCGGGGCAGTGGTTCTCTTCCTCTCAAGCGATGCATGAATCGACCGTCTCTATACCGCTTCACGAACCCTCCGAAATAGAAAACCGTATCGCGAACGATGAGCGACCTACTGCGAGACTGCGAGCTGGTCCAGATCGAGCTCCTCTTCGAGCAAGACGTCCGTCTGGCCCGAAACGTCGATCTCCTCGCGCATGAGCTTTTTCAGGCGGGTCTGGGGAGCGAGATCGCCGATCAGTACGCCGCCGACGACCTTGCCGTCCTTGATCGCGATGCGGCGCCACTCGGTGTCGGAGTACTTGCGCTCGACGTGCTGATCGCCGAGGGTGGGGTGGCCAAACGAGAGGAACGGGAAGTCGAAATGGGTAATCGAGTAGGAGGACACCCAGCGAAACGCTTCGCTCTCCTCGTCGGCGGTCATGTTGACGCCAGCGATCTTCCCCTGTTCTTTGGCTGAGCCCCACGAGCCGTTCTGGGCGTACTCGCCGAGGATGGTATCGTAAAAGCGGGTGAGGTCACCAGCGGCGTAGATGTCGTCGACGTCGGTCTGCATGTACTCGTCGACGACGACGCCCTCGTCCTGCTCGATGCCCGACCCTCGCAGGTACTCGGTGTTGAAGTCCAGCCCGATGGCGATGCCGACGAAGTCGGCCTCGAAGCGCTCGCCGTTGGGATCGATCGCGGCTGTCACGTGCCCCGAGTCGTCGGTCTCGAAGTGGTCGACGCCGCTGTCGAAGACCGGCTCGACGCCCTTCTCGCGCAGGCCGTCGTGGATGATTTCCGCGCCATCGAGCGAGAGGGCGTACCGCCACCAGCGATTGCCCCGCATGAGGTACTTCCCGTCGACGCCCTGTGCACCACAGATCGCCGCCAGGTCGATTCCCAGCAGTCCCGCGCCGACGGCGACGCCCTTCTCGGCCTCGCTTGCGTCCTCCTCGATCTTTCGAGCGTCTTGGAACGTCCAGAAGTGGTGGACCCCATCGGCGTCGCTGTTCTCGACGGGCAGTTGCGTGGGGGTACCACCGGTCGCGATCAGCAGCTTGTCGTACGCCAGATCGTCGCCCTCGTGGGTGTGGACGACGTGGGCCTCGGGGTCGATGTGAGTGACGTGGGTGTCGAGCGAGAGGGTGATGTCGCGCTCCTCGTACCAGTCCTCGTCGTGGATGGAGATCGGCGCTTCGGGGAGTTTCCCCTTCGCGAACTCCTTGATGAGGATGCGGTTATAGAGCGGTTCACCCTCGTCGGTTACGACCGTGATATCCGCGTCGGGGTCCTTCTCCCGGAGGGTTTCGGCGGCGGAACTGCCCGAGATCCCATCGCCGATGATCACGTACGACTGGGTCATGGCGGGGGGTTCGACACGAGGGGTAAAGTCGGTTGCTATTCCGAGAGCGATCGCGTCGGGACGTTCAAGGGTGTGGCGTTCCAAGTCGCACACATGAAGATCCGACAGAACCCGCGCCACTGGGCCGCCAAAAAGGCGCTGTCGACGCCCGGCATCCGCGAGGTCACGAACTACGGATTGGTCAAGATGCACACGCGGATCTTCCTCGGGAAGGCCGACGAGAGCCGCCAGGAGGAGCGCCGGGCGCATCTCGACGCCTTCTTCGACGCGACGATGGACACCTACCTGCGCGCGCTCGAAGAGGACTTCGACGAGGCGGGTGCCCGCGAGATCACCCACGTCCAAGCCAACTTCGACTTCTACAACCACGGATGGACCGAGATGATGGAGGTCCCCGTCGACGAGCTCGAGGACCACTACGAGCGCTACGCGAACTTCTTCGAGCGCTACGACATCACGATCGATGATCCCCTCGGGACCTTCCGCCCCGCCGACGGGATCGCCGAGGCGCCCGCGACCCTCGAAAAGCTCGACGCCCCCGAGCATCCCCACGCGGAGGGCGGGTTCGCCGACGACCTCTACGTCGAGGACGAACGCGGCGAGGTCGGTGTCGGCGGCGGGGAGGAACCGGAGGACGTCGACGTGAGCAGCGCGCCCGGTGTTCGTGAGGAAGGCGACGCCTGACGGCACCGGGAGACGCTACCTTTTTGCCCACCCTCCGGAAAGGACGGGCATGGTTACCGTGCGGGCCCCCGCGACGAGCGCGAACCTCGGCAGCGGCTTCGACGTCTTCGGTGCGGCGCTCTCGAAGCCCGCCGACGTCGTCAGGGTCGAGCCCGCCGACGAGACGACCATCGAGATGCGCGGCGCCGGAAGCGAGTTCATTCCCGAGGACCCCGAGAAGAACGTCGCCGGCGCGGTCGCCGAGGCGATGGACGGTCCGGCGAAGATCCGGATCGACAAGGGGGTACGTCCCTCGTCGGGACTCGGCTCCTCCGCGGCCAGCGCGGCGGCGGTCGCCGTCGGGATCAACGAGGCGTACGATCTCGGCCACTCCCGCGAGGAGCTGGTCCCCTACGCCGCCGAGGGCGAGGCGCTAGTCTCGGGCGAGGCCCACGCCGACAACGTCGCGCCCGCAATCATGGGCGGCTTTACGATCGCGACGCCCGACGGCGTTACGCAGGTCGACGCCTCGATCCCGTTGGTGGTCTGTCTGCCCGAGATCGTGATCTCGACGCGGGACGCCCGGCGGGTCGTCCCCCGCTCGGCGCAGGTCTCACAGGTCGTCGAGTGTGTCGGTCGGGCCGCCACGCTCGTCGCGGGGATGTTCCGGGACGATCCCGAACTCGTCGGACGGGGCATGGAGGACGGGATCGTCACGCCTGCTCGCGCGGAATTGATCGACGGCTACGCCGATGTCCGCGAGACCGCCCTCGAAGCGGGCGCGACCGGAGTCACGGTCAGCGGCGCGGGTCCGGCGATCGTCGCGGCCTGTGGGGAGAACCGGCGAAAGCCCATCGCCAGCGCGATGCTCGATCGCTTCGATGAGGAGGGGATCGAGGCCCGCGCCTACCAGACGGAGGTCGGTCGCGGTGCGGAACTGTTCTGAAGCCGGTCAGTCGAGGGTGAGGACTTCGCCTCGCTCGGCGCTCTCGGCGAGCGCGTCGATGGCCTCCATGTTTGCGACCGCTTCCTCGCCGCCCGTCCGGGGCGGATCGCCGGATTCGGCGGCCGAGGCGAACTGTTCGACTTCGAGGCGGAACTGGTCGACCGGGTCGAAGGTCTCCGTGCCCTCACGGCCGTCGACTCGATACGTGAGTTTCGTCTCCTTCTCGGTCGGCGCGTCGAAGGCGTCCTCGACCTCGATCCAGCCGTTTTCCCCCTCGACGCGGTAGCGCTGGACCAATTGCGAGTCGAAGCCCGAGGCGATCCGGGCCGAGGCACCGTCGCCGAACTCCAGTACTCCTGCAAGATCGGTGTCCACGCCGGCGTTCCGCGAGTCGTGGGCACTCGCGAAGGCCCTCTCAGGTTCGCCGAGGAAGAGCCGCGCCACGGAGACGGGATAACAGCCCACGTCCATCAGGCTCCCGCCGGCCAGCTCCGGCGAGAGGCGCACGTCCCCGGGATCGTCCAGCGGGAACTTGAACGTCGCCGACATCGAATGAACCCCCTCCAGCTCCTCACGTGCGAGTTCGACCGCGCGCTCGGTGCGGGGATGGTACCGATACATGAATCCCTCCATCAGCGTCACGTCCCGGTCGCGACAGTGTTCGACGACCGCGCGGGCCTCCGCGGCGTCCGCGGCGAGGGGCTTCTCACAGAGCACGTCGAGCCCGGCGTCGGCCGCCGCTCGCGTCCACTCGGCGTGCAACCCGTTGGGAAGCGGGACGTAGACCGCATCTATCCCCTCGTCCTCGAGCAGCGCCTCGTAGCTCCCGTAGTGGCGCGGGATCGCGTACTCTTCGGCGACGCTTCGCGCGCGCTCGCCGTCGCGCGAGGCGATCGCCCCGACCGCGTGGTCGCTTGCCTCCACCGCCGGGAGGAACGCCTTCCGTGCGATACCCGCCGTACTCAGGACTCCGAACTCCATACCGGACGGTCGTACGGTCGGTATAAAAACCCCGAGACGATGCCGCGCATCCGTCCCATCGGCCGGCCGTCCCGAAACGCGAGTGGCTACGCAAAGTATAAATTCTCCTCCACTAAATAGAGATTTAGACATGTCTAATTCAGTTCGTGGGGTATCGTTCGCGGAGCGTGGGCCGTATGTCTGAACTGCTCGAAATCCTCGTCGGCTCGGTCCGAGACGGGTTCGTCCAGGTGAGCGCGTTCGTCGCGATCACGGTCGTCGTCTTCAGCTACGTCCAGTACCGGACCGGCGGGCGGCTCGTCGAGCGCCTCGAACGAAACGAGCGCGCCCAGCCGCTGATCGGCGCGCTGTTCGGACTGACACCGGGCTGTGGCGGCGCGATCGTGATGATGCCGCTGTACGTCCGGGGGAGCGTCAGCTTCGGGACCGTCGTCGCGACGCTGATCGCCACCGCGGGCGATTCGGCGTTCGTCATCCTCGTGCTCGCGCCCGAGGCCGCGTTATACGCGTATGGAATCTCCTTTCTCACGGCGGTCGTCTCGGGGTACGCGATCGACCGCTTCGGTCTCGGCGTTGCCCGTGTCGACCGCGCGGTCGCCCGCCTGCGACCGGCGGCCACCGACGGCGGGACAATGGCCCGTGCAACCCCCACGGCGAACCCGAGCCACGAGTACGACGGCATCGACTGTGGCCACGATCACGAGACCGATCGGGAAACGGAACTCATGACGTGGCTCAGCCACGTCGTCCACGTCGCGTGGTGGGCCACCGCGCTCGTGGCGCTCGTCGCCGGAACCGTCTACCTCCTGCGGGGTGCGCCCGACGTGGCGATGGCCGTTGCACCCACCTTCGAGGGGGTCTTCACAGTTGCCGGGATCGTCGGGTCGGTGCTCTCGGTCTATCTCTACGTGGTCGGCCGGCACTACATCGGCGAGGGTGGGGTCGGCCACGTTCGAGAGTCGTTCAGGAGCACTTACGACACCTTCCAGCACGCGGCCATGGAGACGAGTTTCGTCACGGTCTGGGTGATCGCGGGCTACTTGCTCTACGAGTACGTCGTCCTGTTCGGCAACGTCGACGTCGCGGCGCTCGCCGCGGCGGCGGGACTGCTCGCGCCGGTCGGCGGCGCTCTTCTCGGGTTGATCCCGGGCTGTGGCCCCCAGATCGTCCTCGCGGGCGTCTACGCCGAGGGTGCGATCCCCTTCTCGGCGCTCACGGCAAACGCGATCAGTCAGGACGGCGACGCGCTGTTTCCCCTGATCGCGATGGACAAGACCGCGGCGATCGTCGCCTCGATCTACACCACGATCCCAGCGCTCGTAGTCGGGATCGCCATTCACGCGGTCTTCGGGCCGATGTTCGTCTTCGGCGTTCTCTGATACCATCCAACACGATCGGGGCGCATCGACTGCCTCGACCCTCGACTGCCGACGGGCGACAACTGTATCTCCGACGGCGCACCAGATACCGGGTATGAGTACCGTCATCGAGTTCACCGTTCCCGCCGAGGACTGCGCGCTCGGGCGGGCGCTGGGCGATGATCCGTCGGCCAGCCTCGAACTCGACCGCATCGTCCCGACCGACGACACCGTCATGCCCTTCTTCTGGGTGTGGAACCGCGATCCCGAGGCGTTTCTCGCCACCGCGAGCGACGAACCCGCCATCGAGGCGGTCTCCGTCGTCGAGCAGGTCGACGGGGGCGCGCTCCTCTCGGCGCACTGGAACCGCGAGGAGGCCGGAACGCTGTTCGCGATCGCCCGCAGTGAGGGGGCGTTGCTCGACGCTCGCGTGACGAACAGGACGTGGCGCTTCGAGGTCCGCTTCGCCGACGCGGCGGCGACCGCGGCGTTCCGGCAGTTCTGTGCGGACCGGGACGTTTCCCTCTCGATCGAGCGCGTCGCGACCGCCTCGCCGAGGGACGACGACTACGGGCTCACGGCCGAACAGCGAGAAGCGCTCGCGACCGCCTACGAGCGGGGCTACTTCGCCGAGCCGCGCGGTGCGACCCTCGAGGACATCGCCGACGCCATCGGCATCTCGCCGCGGGCCGTCGCGGGGCGACTCAGGCGCGGACAGGCGACGTTACTCGAACACACGGGGCTGCTCACCCCGTCGGAAGGGTAATAAACCGCTTCAGTACTGAACACACAGACAAAAGCTCGCTGGTCGCGTCCACCCGAACGCAGTCACACGAGCCACGTGCCGTTGGACCGCGGCGCGTCGCCCGCACGCTGCCGTCTATGGCCCAGTCCGTGTCAGAGGCGCTCCCATTCCGGGCCCATCCACCTTCTATTCGATCCGTTCGCGAGCCGCCGCGATCACGAGGGGGAGCGTGATCGTCGCGTCCGCGTACACTGAGGCGTTCTCGCCGGCCTTCTCGATCTTGCCCCACGAGCGCGCCTCGTCCAGCGTCGCCCCCGAGAGCCCGCCCGTCTGCGGGGAGTCCATCGTGAGCTGGACCGCGTAATCGTAGGCAGTCGGCGTCACGAGCATGGTCTGAAGGACGTAGTTCTTCGGGACGCCCCCGCCGACGACGAACGCGCCCGCCCGCTCGGAGTGATAAGCGAGGTCGTTCAGGTGGGTCATGTCCGCGAGGGCGTCGAGCGAGAACTCCGAGGTCTGGGAGTACATCCACGCCTGCAGGCCGAGCACCGAGTCCTGGATCGCCGGACAGTAGATCGGAACGTCCGCCTCGTAGGCGGCGGCGGCGATCCCCGCGTCCTCCTCGATCCCTTCCCGTTCGTTCACCGCCGCGTTCGCCCGCCCGAGTTCGGCGGTGAGCTCGCGGATCGAAACCGTCCCGTCGACCGCTGAGAAGACCTCCTCGCGCAGGTGGGTCTCGAACAGCGTGAAGTGCTCCTGGGGCAGGTAGACGTTGTAGATCCGGTCGACCCACTCGTCGCGGAGCGCCTCGTCGTGTTCACGTTCGGTTTTCTCACCGTCACCGTGAACCGCCCCGTGGTGGTGTTTGCCGCCGATCCCCTCGATCGCGTCGTGGGTGAGGTTCGCCCCCGTCGTCACGAGCGCGTCGATGTAGCCGTCACGGATCAGATCGACGATGAGCTGGCGCATGCCCGTCGGAACCATCGCGCCTGCGAGCCCGAAGAAGACGCTCACGTCGTCCTCGTCGAACATCCGCTCGGTGATCCCGATCGCGTCGTGGAGGTCGTTCGCGCCGATACCCGCGTTTCCGTACTGCGTGGCGAGTTCACCAACGGTCATGTCGTCGTGAACGCGCACGTGATCGATCGGATCGTGGGAAAACTCCTCTCTCGGTGGAGTTTCGTCGGTCATACCGGACCTGCGACCGGCGGCGGTTTCAACCGTTCGGTACCGCCCATCGAACGAAGGGGAAGAGGTGTCGACGGGTCGCGTCGGTTCGGATGGTACGTGCGACCTCGATCCGCCCGCTTGGGCCGGCTTCTGCCAGGAGAACCGACCATCGGGACGAAACCGTGTCGACCGATCGTACTCCGTGACGGGGTGTGCCCGTGTGGGAATACGCGAGCCACTACCGGTGGATACAGTATTACTATTCACTGCTTAATTCCTCGAACGGTACTGTCGATGTATTGATCGATAGGATTAGCGTCTCATTTATGGCTCACGGGACGAGGCGCGAGCCGTCTACAGGCCGGTTGGCGCGTCGATCCACGTCGTTTCGAGGCCCCACTCGTCGGCAAGCGTCCGAAGCGAGCGGACCCCGGACGTCTCGGTCGCGTAGTGACCCGCGAGAACGACGGTGACGCCCGCCTCCCGTGCTTCGTGGTAGACCTGCTGTTTCCCCTCGCCGGTCACGAACGCGTCCACGCCCGCCTCTGCGGCCTCCCCGAGCCAGTCGGCCCCGCTCCCGGTGACGATCGCCACCTCGGAGAGTTCCTCGGGGCCGAAGTCGAGCGCCCGAACGTCCCGGCCACTCGTATCGAGCTCCGAGAGTCGGTCGACGAGGTCGTCGACACGAAACGTCGAGGGGGCGTATCCGGCCAGTCCGATCGTCTCGCCGCCGAGCGAACCAAATGGAGTAGTGCTCTCTACTCCGAGGTGGTCGGCGACGCCGGCGGCGTTCCCGAGTTCGGGATGGGAGTCGAGCGGGAGGTGTGAGACGTACAGCGCCAGATCGTTCTCGATCAGCGCGCCGATCCGATCGTGCGTCCGTCCGGTGACCCGTTCGAGCCCGCCCCAGACGAGTCCGTGGTGGACACAGAGGACGTCCGCGCCCGCCTCGGCAGCCCGGTCGATCGTCTCGACGGCGGCATCGACCGCGAAGGCGGCGTGTTCGACTTTCCCTTCGCGGCCGACCTGCAACCCGTTCGCGCTCGCATCGATATCGGCGAAGTCATCGGTTCGAAGCCGGTCGTCGTAGCGATCACAGAGTTCGGTCAGTCGCATGGCGGTGATTTCATCGCTATCGTTAAGAACGTGTGTCCGTGAACCCACAGTGCGGTTCGCGAGCGCGCTCGATCCAACGAGGTGATGACAGATGGGCAAGGTTAGAAAAGCCATGCGGACATGGCGACGACTGCCGCGCAGCGTCAGACGACGTATCACGAGCAAAGCACGGCAACTCGTCCGACGAAACGGCTCCTCGAAGTGATCTCGGGCGATCGGCGGCGTTCTTTTATCGATCCTGCTGGGCAGCCGCGCGCTCGTACACGAACGCCCTGAGCAGTTTTCCGCCGAGCGCCGCGGCCTGCCCGTCGTCGCGGTCGTTGACCTCGACGACGTCACAGCCGATACTATGGGGAGCGACCGCGCGCACGACCCCGCACATCTCGCGGGAGGTCAGGCCGAACGGCTCCATCGTGCCCGTTCCGGGTGCGAACGCCGGGTCGGCCCCGTCGATGTCGACGCTCAGATATGTCGACTTCCTCGAAAACGGATCGCGCTCCCCGTCGGCTATCGCCCGGAGCCATCCGCCGACCTCCTCGGGCGGGACGACGGTCACGTCGCCGGCCGCGGCGCGCTCCCACTCGGCCTCGCTACCGGTCCGTGCGCCGACGACGATCGCCTCCTCGGCCGTTTCGAGGACGCGCCGGGTCACGCAGGCGTGGGACCACTCGTCGCCGTCGTAGGCCTCGCGCAGGTCGAGGTGGGCGTCGATCGTGACGAACAGGTCGGGATCGGTCGCCCGGACGCCCGCGGCGCTAACGGTGTGTTCACCCCCCAAAAGCAGTGGGACGGCGTCGTCCCAGGCGACGTCGCGAAGCACGCCCGAGAGATGCTTGATGTAGTCCGGAACGTCGTTCCAGGTGTGGATATCGCCCTGATCGTGAACGGCGAGGTCCGAGAAATGCAGATCCGTCCGCCCGTCGTAATCGTCGAACGTCTCGGCGAACGTCCTGATCCGGTCGGGGCCGAAACGGGTGCCGGGCTGGAAACTGGTCGAAACGTCGAGCGGCGCGCCGACGACCACGTACTCGGCGTCCTCGCGTGGCGCCGACGCGCCGGGAAACATCAGATGATCTTCCGCTGGCCTTCCATCTCGAGGTACTCGATGCTGTCCTCGGGCGAGAGGTCCGCGTCCGAAGGGGTGCTGATCGTGATGGTCTCGTAGGTGTCCAGATCCATCACCTGCGCGACCGAATCGCTCTCGACGCTGATGACCTGGCCCTGTTTTCGCTCGATTATCGGGACTCTGATTTTGGCGTCGACGGGCTGGGAGAAGCTTCGCTTCTTGTCGTCGAAGACGCCTTTGCCCTCGACGCGGGCCTTCGCGCTACCGTGTTTACCGGGTTTCGCAGTGCTGTAGTGAGTGATCTTGCATGCGGCGCCGTCCATCATGACGTAGCCGCCCTCCTGCAGATCGCGGACCTGCTTTTGCTGCGTTACCATGGACTTCGGTATCCACGGTAGCTGTATAAGTGGTTTGGAACACGCTACTCGTGGTCCTCGATCACACGCCCGACCCGGTCGAGACCCTCGGTTAGGGCCTCGGTTTCGAGACCGAACCCGAGTCGGAAATACCCCTCGAATCCGAAGAACTCCCCCGGCGCGAGTACGACGCTTTCGTCCTCGACGACCGCCCGACAGAAGTCCTTCCCGGAGTCGAACCCCTCGGGAACGCTCACGAACCCGTTGACGCCGACCGGGTCGTGCCACGACAGGTCGTGCTCTGTGATCCATTCAGTGACCATGTCGTGGTGTTCGCGCGCCAACTCGCGGTTTGCCGTGAGGATCGATTCTTCCTGTTCGCCCAGCGCCTGTCGGGCGACGTGTTGACCGAAAATGGACGGCGAGATCGTCGTGTAGTCCTTCCAGCCCACTGCGCCCTCGATCACCTCCTCGGGCCCGGCGATCCAGCCGAAGCGAAGCCCCGCCAGCCCGTAGGCCTTCGTCAGGCTCGCGGTGCTAATTCCCTGCTCCCCCATCGACGCGACGGGAGGAAGGGGCTCCTCACAGAGCAGTCGGTAGACCTCGTCACACAGCAGGTAGGCGTCGTTTTCTTCGGCCAAATCGTAGAGCGCCTCAACCACGTCTCGGGAGTGGTACTTCCCCGTGGGGTTGTTCGGGTTGTTCAACACGAGCAGTCGGGTCTCGGGGCGGATCGCCTCCGCGACGGCATCGAGGTCGAGTTCCCAGTCGGGTGCAGAAAGGCTCACCGTCGAGACCTCACAGATCGACTCGGGGACCGCCGAAAGCGCCTGATAGGTGGGTGTGACGACGACCGCATGGTCCCCGGAATCGAGCAGCGACCGAAAGACGAGGTAGTTCGCCTCCTGTGTGCCACACGTAAAACAGACCTCCTCGGCCGAACGGCCGTAGCGCTCGCCGACTTCCGCGCGGAACTCGGGGTCGCCGTCCGTAGGGATCACGTAGCCGAGTTCGCCGGGATCGGTGTCGAAGCGGTCCGCATCCAGACTGCGGATCCCGCTCTCGGCGAGCATGACCTCGGCGTCGTGTTCGTATTCGTCGAACCAGCGTTCGAGTCCGAAGGGGACGATCTCCATACCCACATGACGCCCGAAGCCACCTCAACTCTGCCGATCCATCCCGACCAGTTCGGGCGCACACGCCTCGAACCCGAACTGTTCGTAGAACTCCGGAACGTTCGCGATGAGGTTGACGTAGGCCGTCTCGGGGGCGTTCTCGTCGAGATACGCGAGCAGCGCCTCCATCAGTCGTCGGCCGAGGCCCTCGCCCTGGTGATCGGGATGGGCGGCGATGTCGACGACGTGGTAGACGGTCGCGCCGTCGCCGACGATCCGGCCCATCGCGACTGCCCGCTCGCCGTCGCGGATCGTCACCGCGAACAGTTCGTTTCCCAATCCACGGCTGGCGGCCGCCTCGGTGTGGGGGTTCAGTCCCGCGGCCCGGCGAAGGGAAACGAACTCCGCTGGTGTCGGCGGTTCGGTTTCGATCTCGTAACTCATGGTCTGATGTGGGGGGTAAACATGACGGTCATTCCTCGCGCCGTCGGCGCATGCTCTGTCGGGTGAACTGTGGCCGGGTGCGGATCCCCGTGCGGCGCTTTTTGAACGACCGGTAGAGGATATAGACGATGACCACGGAGATCAGCGCGGGGACGACCGCGGGTTGCCACGCCCGGAACGAGTAGATGATCGACGTCGAGATCAGCGTCACCGAGAGCAGGAGGCCGTAGATCAGCCGTTTCGCGAATCGGTCGAAGACGTTGTTCGGGTCCTCGATGTCGACGTTGACCGTGACGTCGCCGCGGCCGAGCTTCGTGAGCGTGTCGTCCGCGATCTGGGGCAGGCGGATCGACGCCCGCGTCGAGTCCCACAGCTCCCGGCCGGTGTCCTCGGCGATCTGTTTTGCCGTTTCCTCTCGATAGCCCTCCTCCGAGAGGTACTCCGTGGCCGTCTCGATGAAGTCGAACTCGGGGTCGAGCGTCACGCAGACGCCCTCGACGACCGTCGCGACCCGGAGGATCAACGCGAGGTTCGAGGGCAGTCTGAGCGGGAACTCGTAGATGGTGTTTTCGACCTGATTGATGATCTGGTTGACGCGGTACTGCTCGATCTGCTCGCCGCGGACGTCCGCGATGGCCAGTTCCATCACGTCGCCCATCACCTGCCGATCCGCCTCCGGGCTAAGCGTTCCCATCTCGATCAGGGTGTCGAGAATGCCGTCGATGTCCTGGTTCGCGACCGCGATGTAGAACTCGACGATCTTCTCCTGGACGAACGGGTCAACTCGTCCGCTCATCCCGAAGTCATAGAAGACGATCGAGCCGTCCTCCTGGACCGCGAGGTTGCCCGGGTGGGGGTCGGCGTGAAAGACCCCGTCCTCGATGATCATCTGGAGGTAGGTCCGCTGGAGGGTTTCGGCGACCGCCGTCCGGTCGATATCCAGCTCGTCGAGCTCGCGGACGTTGCTGATCTTCGTCCCGCCGATGTACTCCATCGTGAGGACCCGACCCGTCGAGTGCGACTCGACGATCTCGGGGATGGCGATCCGGTCGTCGCCCTCGAAGTTGCCCCGGATCTCCCGGAGCATGTCCGCCTCGCGCTCGTAGTCCATCTCCTCGCGGATCGTCTTTGCGAACTCGTCGGCGAGGTTCTCGAGCGAGAACGACTGGGCGTCCTTGACGAACCGCAACAGGACGGGCAGCGAGAACTTGATGACCCGGAGGTCGGCCTCGATCAGCGACTCGATATCGGGTCTACGGACCTTGACTGCAACCAGTCGGTCGTCGACGTACGCCCGGTAGACCTGTCCGAGGCTCGCGCCGCTGATCGCGTCGCGCTTGAACTCCTCGAAACGGTCATCAACTGGTCCGAGGTCCTCCTCCAAGACGCGTTTCGCCTCCTCCCACTCGGCGGGGGGCACCTCGTCCTGAAGCTTCGAGAGCTCGTCGATGTACGCCGGCGGGAGGATGTCCGGGCGCGTCGAGAGCAACTGGCCGAGCTTGATGAACGTCGGGCCCAGCGTCAACAGCGAATCGAGCAGTCGCTGTGCGCGCTCGCGCTGGGTTTCGACGTCGACCTGTCGTCCCCGTCCGAAGAGGACGAACCGACGACGATCACGCGTGTATGCCCACAACAACGGCAGGAACTGCCATGCGACGACGAAGAACCGGCGGTACGCACGGAGCCGTACCATCCGGGCCTATGCGTCCTCGATCGGAATGGTCGTCTCCTCGGTCGGCGGGCGGCGGGGAACCTCCAGTTCGAGGACGCCGCGATCGATGGTGGCGTGGGCGTCCTCGCCGATCGCGTCCGGGGGCAGGGGGAGTTCGAGGTCCAAAAAGAGCGAGCGGTCCTCGCGGCGGTACTCGAAGCCCGCGGGAACCGACTTCTCGCGGCGCGTCTCGATTCGGATCCGGCGGTTCTCGGTCGTGATCTCCGTCGTCTCGCCCGTCGCGCCGGGCAGGTCGATCACCACCAGATACGCCTCGTCACCTTCGAGCAGGTCGGCGAAAACGGCTTCGGGCAACTCCCGCAGTGCCTCGCGCAGCGCTGACATACCGATGGGTAGGGAGGCGAGGGCGAAAAAGCCCGCGGTCAGACGACGAAAACGAACGGGCAGACGACTCCGGCGATCAGCCCCGGGAGGAGATACAGCCCGCCGCGCCCGAGCGCGCGAAGCCCCGTCGAGCGCGGCGAGCGATCCGAGATCAGCAGGCCGACCTCGTCCCCGAAACCGACGACGGCGTTGGCGCTTCCGGCCCGCCCGGTCTCGGGTCGCGCCTGTCCGAGGACGTAGACCTCGCTACCGGGCCGGAGCCGCCGCTCGGTGTAGCGCCTATCCGAGCCCGTCGGGAGCGAGAACAGCCGCAGGTCCAGCCGAGAGTTCTCACACGAGACGTCGTCGTTGTCCTCGATATACCTCCGAATCCGTCCGGGCGGGGCGGTCCCGCCATCGACGCGGACGGCTTCCGAGTCGCGGCTCAGACGCACGTCGGCCATGCGGGGATCGACGAGGACGCTCCCCGAGTCGTCCGCGAGCACGAACGGGACCGACTGAGTCACCGAATCGACTTCGGTCCACGAGCCGCCGTGTTGGCTCGATTCGTACTCCTCGACGACGGTCCCGCAGAGCAGGCAGTCCGCGCCGGTGAACGGACCCGACAGGATCCGCTCGGCGATTCGAGCGGTACCCTGGAGTTCGATCGTTCGGTTCGAGTCGGTCAACAGGTCACTCACCCGTCCAGTGGGGGTAGAAAACACCCGGTAGGCGGTCCGGAACTCTCCGCCGGCGACCAGCAGCGAGCCGAAGACGACGAGGCCGCAGACCGCGAGCACGAGGAGGGAAACGGGGAAGGCGAGAACCATAGTCGAACGTCACAAGTTTGTGAGATAACACTGTCGGCGACGCAGGCTTTTACTCCCGGCCCCGTAACGCATCAGTATGAGCCAGGACGACCTCCAGCGCTCGGGGTTCAAAGAGCGCACGCGGATCGACGAGGCCCGCGAGCGACTGCTCGACCGAGTCGCACCCCACGAGCGAACCGAGCGAGTCTCGCTTGCGCGCGCCGACGGCCGGACGCTCGCCACCTCAGTGAGCGCCCCGAACCCCGTACCGGGCTATGACCGGGCGGCGATGGACGGCTATGCGGTGCGTGCCGAGGACACCTTCGGCGCGAGCGACCGCTCGCCGAACCTCCTGCGCGAGGGTGAGACGGTCGGTCCCGACACCGCGATTCGCGTCCACACGGGCAGCGAGCTCCCCGAAGGTGCCGACGCCGTCGTGATGATCGAGCGAGTCGCCGAACGGGGCGGCGAGCTGGAGGTCGACGACGCGGTCGCGGAGGGCGAGAACGTCGGGCCCGAGGGCGAGGACGTCGCGGAGGGACAGGTGCTCTACGAGCCGGGCCACCGGGTCCGACCCTCGGATCTCGGCTTGCTGAAATCGGTCGGCCTGACCGAGGTAGCGGTCACAGAGCGCCCCACGGTCGCGGTGATACCGACCGGCGAGGAGCTCGTCCAGTCCGATCCCGCCCCCGGGGAAGTGATCGAGACCAACGGTCTGACGGTCTCGCGGCTCGCGGATCGCTGGGGCGCTCGGCCCACCTATCGCGACGTCGTCACCGACGACCACGAGGCGCTTCGGGCGGCGATCCAGCGCGATCTGACGAAGGACCTGATCGTCACGACAGGGGGCTCCTCGGTGGGCGAACGCGATCTGATCCCCGAGGTCGTCGACGACATCGGCGAGGTGCTCGTCCACGGCGTCGCGCTCAAACCGGGCCATCCCGTCGCGCTCGGAATCGTCGAGGACACGCCCGTACTAATGTTGCCGGGCTACCCGGTCGCCTGCATCGTCAACGCGGTGCAGTTCCTCAGGCCCGCACTCAAACGCGCCGGCGGGATGCCCTGCGAGGACCACCCGACGACCGAGGCGACCCTCGAACGCAAGATCCGAAGCGAACCCGGCGTTCGGACGTTCGCGCGGGTGAAGCTCGACCGGAGCGATGGGAAACCGACCGCCCTCCCCACCCGGGTTAGCGGCTCGGGCGTTCTCTCCAGCGTGGCGCTCGCGGACGGCTGGGTCGTCGTCCCGGAGGATCGCGAGGGAATCGCCGAGGGTGAAACCGTCGCGGTCGAGGACTGGGAGTGGTCGGCATGAGTCCCGTCGGACGACTCGATCATGGTTCGAGAGAGCAAAACTCTCCCGTCATCACGAAAGACGCGAAGCGTCTTTCGAACGACTACGTTCGCGAGGCGGCGACCGACGACACCGCTGGAGACGAGTTCCAGCGTGCTCACGAGAGCGTTGCTCGCGTGAACCTCACACTCACATCGGAGGTGCTCGCATGAGCTCTCGAAAGGAGTTTCGAGAGCTCGTCCCACCCGAGGAGGCCCACGAGGCGATCGAATCGCTCGATCTGGACGGGGGCACCGAGGAGGTCCCCCTGCGCGAGGCCCGCGGGCGGGTGCTGGCCGAGCGGGTCGACGCTGGGCTCGACGTGCCGGGGTTCGACCGCGCGAGCATGGACGGCTACGCGGTGCGGGCCCGCGACACCTTCGGCGCGGGCGAGGCCGACCCCGCCGTTCTCGAACTGGCCGGCGCGGTCCACGCCGGCGCGGAACCCGACGTGACGGTCGAGGCGGGTACCGCCGCCGAGATCTCGACGGGTGCCGTGATGCCCGAGGGTGCGGACGCGGTGGTGATGGTCGAGCGAACCGACCGCGTCGAGCGTAGCTCGACGGAACGCGAGAACGGCGAAGCCGTGAACGGTGCGGGTGAAGGCGGCGACGCAGTCGAGCTCCGCACCTCGCTCGCGCCGGGCGATCACGTCATGCTCGCCGGGGCCGACGTCGCCGCCGGCGAGCGCGCGCTCGGGCCCGGCACCCGACTGACTCCCAGAGAAATCGGCCTACTGTCGGCGCTCGGCGTCGACGAGGTGCTCGTGCGTTCGAAACCGCGTGTGGGGATCGTCTCGACGGGCGACGAGCTCGTCCGCCCGGGCGAGGCGGTCGCGAGCGAGCGCGGGCAGATCTACGACGTCAACAGCTACACGATCGCGACCGCAGTCGAGGAAGCGGGCGGCGAGGCGGCTCTCTACCCCCATGCGGGCGACGACTACGGGGAGATGGAGCGCGTTCTCACGGAGGCCGCGGCGGAGTGCGATCTGGTGCTCTCCTCGGGTTCTACCTCCGCGAGCGCCGTCGACGTGATCTACCGCGTGATCGAAGACCAGGGAGAACTCCTGCTGCACGGCGTGGCGATCAAACCCGGCAAACCCATGCTGGTCGGCGAGTTCCCCGATTCCGCGTACGTCGGCCTTCCCGGCTATCCGGTCTCGGCGCTCATGATCTTCAGGCACTTCGTCGCGCCGGCGATCCGCCGGGCGGCGGGCCGTCCCGAGCCGCGAACCGCATCCGTCGAGGCCGAAATGGCCGTCGAGGAGCGCTACGGGGAGGGCCGGACCCGACTGATGCCGGTCGGCCTGATAGGGAGCGGGCCGTCAGAGACGGCCCGGGACGCCAGTAACGGGGGCCGAACCCTCGCGTATCCGGTCGACAAGGGTTCGGGTGCGACCACCAGCCTCGTCGAGGCCGACGGGATCGTCGAGGTCGGCCCCGACACCGCGTATCTCGACGCCGGCGAGGCCGTCTCGGTCGATCTGTTCTCGCCGGACGTCCGCCCGCCGACCGTCTTCGGCGTCGGCGAGGACGATCCCCTCCTCACGAGCGTGCTCGACGACCTCGACCGGCCGCGGTATCTCACGATCGGGAGCCGACAGGGGCTTCGGCGCCTCGAACAGGGCGTCCCCGATTTCGCCGTCGTCACCGGGGCAACTGATGACATCGAGGCGCGCGAACTCGGTGGCTGGACCCGCGATTGGGGGCTGATCGTCGCTCCGGACAACCCCGGGGGGGTCGACGGGCTCGCGGACCTCGTCGACCGGGAACTGCGGTTCGTCAACCGGCCCACGGATTCGGGACTCAGGGGTACTCTCGACGGCACGGTCGAGGACCTCGCCGATTCGCGCGGAGAGTCGCGTAACGAACTGGTCGAACGGATCGACGGGTTCGAACTCGCCGCCCGCGCACTGGAGAGCCCCGCACGAAAGGTCGCGTCCGGAAGCGCGGACGCCGGTCTCGGACTGCGCTCGACGGCCGAGAAACTCGGTTTGGGGTTCGTCCCCCTCGGTGAAGAACGGGTGCGGGTACTCGCGAACCCCGAGCGACTCGAAAAACCGGGTATCGAGGCGCTCCGGGAGGCGGTCGGGAACGCTCCGACAGAGCTACCGGGCGTCGGGCGCTGAGACCTCGAGTTCCGAAAAGCTCCGCACGCGGTGGTCGCCCAGTACGCAAACGCCGCGGCTGTCGGCACCGTGGCGTTCGACGTGGATGGCGTCGAGGCCGGCGTTCCATGCCGCGCCCACGTCGTTCGCACCGTCACCCGCGAGCACGCCTCGGCCCTCGGCACCGAGGTCCGCCATCGCCCGTTCGACGGGCGTCGGGTCGGGTTTCCAGCCCAGCTCGTCCGAACAGCAGACGACGGTGTCGAACCAGTCGGTGATATCGAGACGATCGAGGACGGGTTCGGTGAGATAGGGTCGACAGTGCGTAACGAGTCCGACGGGCCCCTCGATATCGGCGACGAACGCCGTGTCCTCGTAGAGGGTCGTCGCCGCGACGCGCTCTTGCGGACTCTCGACCGCGTCGAAGGCCGCCCAAAAGGGCTCGCGGTCGAGGCCGAGCGCGGTGATCTGTGTCTCCCGGTCGACCCCGAGGCCGTACCAGAGTCCCTTGGCCTCACGGTCCGAGAACTCCCGGCCGAGGCGGTCGCCCACACGGTCGAACGTCTCGCGGACGTAGGGCCATTCGACGTCGACGAGTGTGCCGTCCAGGTCGAGCAGCCAGAAATCGTAATCGGTCGCGCTGCCGGTCATCGGGAGGAGTACCTACGACCTCGCGACCATATCAGCGTATCGCCTGCAGTCCTTACACTCATCCGTCCGGTTCGACCTCGATCGAACTCCCGAAGTACTTGTTCAGGACCTCGCTTCCGGTCTCGGCGTTGAAGCGATCGAGGTTCGCCGCGATCGCCTCCTTGAGCGCGGCGTACTCCCCTTCGGTGGTCTCGAACCGGCGGTACTCGACGGCCTCGACGGGAACGCCGAGCGCCCCCTCGGCGAGCGATCGCATGTGTCCCGGCGCGTTCACCTCGCCGCGCCAGAGGTTGTTCCGGAAGAACAGCCATCCCTCCTCGCCCGGCGGGGCGGCCGCCTTCGAGAGGCTCGTCTCGAAGGTCGCCGGTTCGATGCGAAACCCCCGGTCGGGGTCGGGGCGAAACCGAACGTGAAAGACGTACCGGCTCACCCTCAGAACTCGTCGGTGACCCGTTCCGCCATCTCGACGTCCTGGTCGGTGATGCCGCCCTCCTCGTGGCTCGTAAAGCGAACCTCGACCTCCTCGTAGCCGACGATCATCTCGGGGTGGTGAACCTCCTCTTCGGCGAGTTCGCCGACTTCGCGGGCGAAATCGATCCCTCGGAGGTAGTCGTCGAACTCGAAGGTCCGGGTGATCTCCTCGCCGTCGCGCTCCCAGCCCTCGGGGAGTTGAGACTGGATCTCCTCGTCGTCGAGTAGTTCTGCCATACCGGGAGGAAGGCATGCGGGCCGATAAAAGCCAGCCCTGCGATCTCCGAGTCGAACCCGGGGTCAGTCGTCCTCGATCCGGGCGGCGATCTCGGCGGGTATCCCGTCCGCCGATTCGGGGTGAGCCGTCCCGGAGGGGTCGGTTTCCTCGCCCCCGTCGGTCGGATCGAACAGCTGGATCGCGGTGTTGATCGTCTCCCAGTCGTCCTCGGCGGCGGCCTCCCGCAGGCTTTTGGTGGGTGCCGAAAGGAGCTGGCCGACCAGTGCGTCGGCCATCGCCTCGACGGTCTCGCGCTGTTGGTCGGTCAGCCCGCCCTGTGATTCGAGCTTCGAGAGGGCGGTTGTGACTTCCGCGCGTTTCGTGCGCTCGGCGCCCTCGTACATTCCGCTGATCACGTCGTCGGCCTGCTTGCGCTTGAACTGTCCGAGGAGCTGCTCGAGTTCGCGGTCGATCATCGCCTCGACCTGGGCGGCAGCCGCCGAGCGCTTCGCCTTCGTGCGCTCGGTGACGCTTTCGAGATCGTCCAGGTCGTGAACCGACACCGAGTCGAGTTCTCGGGCGTCGGGGTCGACGTCCCGCGGTTTCGCGAGATCGACGACGACGCGGTCGGTTCCCGAAGCGAGTAAATCCGCGTCCAGTATCGGCTCGTCGCTACCGGTCGCGGCGATCACGACGTCGATCCCGTCGATGAACTCCGGCAGGGCCGACAGCGCGCGGGCCTTCGCCTCGCGGGGCAGCGCCGTCGCGACCCGTTCGGCGCGCGAGCGCGTCCGGTTGGCGATGACGAGCTCCGAGAGGTCGTGTCGCGAGAGCGCCTGCGCGGCGATCGTTCCCATCTCGCCCGCGCCGATCACGAGCGCGCTCGCGCCATCGATCTCGCGCTCGTCGCCGATCAGCGAGACGGCCGCGCTGCCCAGCGAGACGACCCCCTCGTTGATCGTCGTCTCGGTCCGGGCGCGCTCGCCGACGTGGATCGCCTTCAGCAGGGTATCCTCGAGCACTGGGCCGATCGCGCCGACGCCGCGGGCCTCGGCGTAGGCCGTCTTCACCTGTCCGATGATCTGGTCCTCGCCGAGCACGAGCGATTCGAGCCCCGTGGCGACCCGAAGCAGATGTCTGAGACTCTCCTCGTGCTCAGACCACGTCAGCGATTCGGGTGGGAGCTCCCCACACCAGGCCGCGAGCGCGTGTCGGCCGGTGGAGGGCGCCGCGGTGACGACGTACGCCTCCGCACGGTTGCACGTCTGAAGCGAAAAGGCCTCCTCGACCCCTTCCTGGGAACGCAGCTCCTCGACGACCGCGCGCTGATCGAACTCGCAGGCGGCGTCGATCTCGTCGACGGAGGCAGTCCGGTGTGTGATCCGAACGCCCGTGATAACGCCGCCGCTCACGGCTCCTCACCCCCGATGTCGACACTGTCGATCACGTCTGCAACCACTTGCGATCGCTTTGGGTCGCCGCTACGTAAATCCTTCCAAACCGACGACGACGAGACGATCGCCCTGAGCGCCTCCCGACGCTCTCCGGCGGGGAGATCAGAGAGCTCCGCGCGCAGTTCGGCGGTCAGTGACGCCATCGCGCCCGCCCCGGCGAGTTCGGGCTCGATCCGTTTTCTGAGCTCCCTGCTCAGCGCCGGGCTCGTCCCGCCGGTCGAGATCGAGACGACTACCGGGTCCTCGCGAACCGTCGCGGGGACGACGACGCTCCCCGGTTCGCGCGAGCCGTGCGTGTCGGTACGGTTGACCAGCACGCCCCGCTCGCGTGCCTCGCGCTCGATGGATCCGTTCAACCGTCCGTCGTCGGTGGCCGCGACGACCAGCGTCGGCTCGGCCCGGTCGAACCAGCCGGATACGTCCGCGGACGTCGGCGCGGCCCGGACCAGCTCGCCGTCGCCGAACTCGCCCGAGAAATCGGGGCTCACGACGATCGTTCGGGCCTCGCGGGCGAACCGCCGGGCCTTGCGCGCACCGACGCTCCCGCCGCCGAAGACGAGCACCGTCTGATTGGTGAAGTCGTGCAACAGCGGGATCATTCTGTGTTCGCGTCCGCGCGTTCGTCCAGCCTGATGCCGGTCTTCTTCAGAATGCGCGTCGAGAACAGGGAGTCCCAGTCGGCCGCATCGACCTCCCAGAACTCGTCCATGCGCTCGCGGACCTGCTCGATACGATCCCAGCTCTCTTCCTCGCTTCGCCCGTGGGTCATCGCGAAGAAGTTGTACGGCCAGACGCCCTCGTGGCGCGGACGCTGATAGCAATGGGTGACGAAGGACAGCGAGGCGATCGCGGGGCCGACCTCGCTCACGAGATCGTCGGGGACGTTCCAGACGGTCATGCCGTTTTCCGTATAGCCGAGCGCGTAGTGGTTCGGGATCACGCCGACCCGGCGAATCTTCCCCTCCGCCTCGAACCGTTTAATCGTCTCGCGTACCCACTCGGGATCCGCGTCGATCTCCTCGGCGATCGCCCCGTACGGGTCGGCGACGATCGGAAAGCCGTCCTGGATCGCGAGCACCAGATCGCGTTCCTCGGGCGTGATCGACTCGCGACCCACTGGCTCGACCACGGGCCCGAGAGCCGAGCAGTCGACGTCGCCTTCGGGGATCGGCCCGTCGAGCATGAACTTCGCCTCGACGCGGAACTCCTGTCGTTTGGGGAGGTCGTACGTTTGCTGGCCCGTTTCATCCTCGATCGCGGAAAGCACCTCCTCGACGCGCGACTCGTCGGCGACCGAAACGACGAACCACATGTTCAGGTGGGGATGTTCGCGCTCGTAGTTGTGTGCGACCTCGCGGTGGGCGTTGACCGCCTCGGCGACTTCCTCGAAGCGCTCTTCGGGGGCGTGCATGGCGACGAGCGTCGCGGTACCGCCGATTGCCTGGGCGTTGACGAGCGCGCCGAAGCGCGTGAGTACGCCCTCCTCGTCCAGCCGCTGGACGCGTTCGAGGAGCTCCTCGCCGGTGATCTCGATACCCCGTTCGGACAGCGCTGCTGCGGCCCGCTCGAAGGGGCGCTTACAGACGGGAAACCCGCCCTGAAAGGCGTTGAGCAGGGCGCGGTCGACGCGATCGAGGTCCTCGACCTGGGCCCGATTCATGCGCGATGTTCGGGGTTCGGGGAGGATAAGCGTCGCGTTCTCGCGAACGGTTACTCCTCGACGCCGGTCACACGAAAGCCCGCCTCGCGGATCGCCTCCAGGATCGACTCGTGATCCGCCGCGGCCTCGTAGTAGAAGACGACGTCGAAGGTCCCATCGCGCAGGAGCTGTTGGCACTCCCAGACGAACTCGTCGTCCTCCAGAGCGAGTCCCTGGTGCTGGTTCGACGAGAAGTTCGTGTCGTTCGTCCCCGAGTAGACGTAGGTATCGGTCGGGTCGTATCCCGCACCCTCGGCGATGATCTCGCCGATATCGACGGTCGCCTGATGCATCTCGATGTCGTCTGCGCTTCCGAGGTCGGTGTGGACGACCGCTCCCACGAGCTCGATCTCCCCGGGTTCGAGGAGGCGCTTGGTTCGCTCGTAGAGGTCGTCGTCGAGCGTCTCGCTCATACGTGCGCTGGGGCGGCGATCCGTATATACTGTCCGCTACCGGCGCGGGTCCGGTTACGAGCGCCGCTGCTGGCGTCGGTGAAATAAAACGAACCATGATTCACGGGCCGGGTGCCCCGAACGATCGAACGGAACCGAATTACAGTCGCTCCAGATTGACTGCTCGCGGCCCCTTATCGGCCTGTTCGATGTCGAACTCTACCTCCTGCCCTTCTTCGAGGTCGGGACCGCCGACGTCCTCCATGTGGAAGAAGACGTCCTCCTCGGAATCCTCGCTATCGATAAAGCCGTAACCGCCAGTGTCGTTGAAGAAATCAACCGTACCTTTCGCCATTGCAACCCTTCGTTCGACGCCCACCCTTAAAAAAGTGCGCAAAGAGTGGCGGACACAAAGTTCATTGCGTCGGATTGCGTCGCCGTAAATAGATGGTATCGCTCGCACGTTCGTTCGGGTCCCGCGTGTACGAGAACCTCCTCCTGCGCGAGATCGACGACGGCCCGACCCACGTCGCCGTCATTCAGGACGGCAACCGCCGATACGCCAGAAAACAGGGTACCGAGACCTCCGACGGCCACCGTGCCGGCGCACAGACCACCGAACAGGTACTCAACTGGTGTGAGGAGCTCGGTATCGAGGAGCTCACCCTCTATGCGTTCTCGACGGAGAACCTCGAACGCCCGCCCGAGGAACGCGAGGCGCTGTACGACCTCCTCTGCGAGAAGCTTCAGGAGTTTGCCGACGCCGAGCGCGTTCACGACGGTAGCGTGCGGATCCGCGCGATCGGGGACCTCTCGTTGCTTCCCGAGCGGGTGCGAGAGGCCGCCCGCTACGCCGAACAACGTACCCGGGGGTACGACACGTTCGTCCTCAACATCGCGCTGGCCTACGGCGGCCGCGCCGAACTGCTCGGCGTGGCCCGCGACGTCGCCCGGGCGGTCGAGACCGGCGAGATCGATGCAGAAGAGATCGACGCAGAAGAGATCGACCGGCGGCTGTACGACGACGAGCTTCGGGACGTCGACCTGATCATCCGCACCGGCGGGGACGAGCGCACCTCGAACTTCCTGCCGTGGCACGCCAACGGCAACGAGGCCGCCGTCTTCTTCTGTGCGCCGTTCTGGCCCGAGTTCTCGAAGGTCGACTTTCTCAGAGCTGTCCGGACCTACCAGCACCGCGAAGCCTCCTGGCAGCGGACGAAGACCCAACGGGCGCTCGCGCTGGTCGGCGCGCTCTCGGACGTCGACCTCCCCAAGGCACGGGACGTCATCGACAGTGAGGACACCCCGGTTCGGGAAGCCACCGTGCCGGCCGAGCAGTAACTCCCGTACCCCTCGGCGAGAAACACCGATGACGACGGGTATACGGGCGTACGAGCTTTTTTTCGGCGTTCCCGGCGGACCCGCGACGGTGTGGGTCCCGCCGGTCGAGTGCTGAGGACCGAGTTCGGTCTCGGCGCTCCGGTCGCGTGATTCGGTCGATAGACCGAACTGTCGGGGCTTCGCCGAGTCTACGTGATTTGCGCTACCGTCCGAACCGCCGGCTGCGTTTCTTGTAATCGAGGACGGCCCGAAGGTAGTCCCGTTTCCTGAAGTCCCGCCAGTTGACGTCCGTGAAGTAGAGTTCGGCGTAGACCGACTGCCAGATCATGAAGTCCGAGAGGCGCTCAGCCCCCGTCTTGATCAGCAGGTCGGGTTCGTTGGGAAAGACCAGTTGGGACTCGATGTCCTCGTCGCGGATCCCGTCAGGGTCGCGCTCGCCACGTTCGACCTCGCGGGCGAGTCCGCGGACCGCGCGGGCGAACTCGCGTTTTCCCCCGAGGCCGATCCCGATACTGATCGGGGTGTCGACCCGTTTCGTGTCCTCGGGACCGCGTACCGCGACCGGTCGCGGGGCGTCGATCTCCGCGAGTTCGCCGCCGAGCGTGGGTGCGGCCGCCGGGTCGAGTACGCTGACGTAGACGGTCACGCGGTCGGCGCCGAACTCGAAGGCCCATTCGAGGACGTCTTCGAGGGTTGCGTAGGCCCCGCGTTCGAGGAGGTCACGCTCGGTGAGCACGATGGCGACGTGGCTCGGCGACGTGCCGTCGTGGCGCTCGACGCGGGCAGCGAGATACCGGTCGTACAGACCCACACCACCCCTCTCGCCGGTACCCCCGTAAGTCTCACGGCCTTCGGAAACCACGCCCCGCCCGTCGAAACCGGCCCCCGTTTCGGAACAGATGCGATAGTATAAGTGATCAACCCCGAAACCGGATCGGTGTGACCGGCGGTGTTCGACGGGCGGGCGCGTTCGCGTTCGTGGGTAGCCTCTCGCTCGCCGCGCCGTTGCTTGGCCCCGCCTCCTTCGTCCCCTTTGCGGCCATTGGCCTGCTCGCGGCGCTCGTCATCGACGGTGGCCCGTTGTTCGATCTCTTTGCCCGCCCCGGCGACCACGAGGATCGTACCCTCTACGGGCTCGCAGGCTTCTCGCTGGCCGCCACCGGCCTCGCCCTGCTCGTCATCGTCGGCTTTCCCCCCGAACTGTTCGCGGGTACCGTCTGCCTGCTTGCCGGGGGCAACCTCGCCCAGCAGGCGGTCGCGACCCGCTCCGGGCGCGACCTCGCGCCGACGGCCGGCTTCGTCACCGGCGGGTTCCTCGCGGGTACTGCCGCCCAGCTGTTCGTTACGCCCTTCTCGCTCGGCGTGGCTCCCGAATCGGCGGCGTTCCTCGCGGCCTGTGGCGCGCTCATCGGCTCGCTGTTGCGAACCGTCCTTTACCAGCGCGACGACCCGCTCGTCCTGCTGAGCGTGGGGCTCGTCCTGTGGGTGATCGCGGACCTCGGGATCGAGACAGCTCCCACGGAGATCGCCGTCGCCATCGCGGTGACGGCACTGTTGGGCTACGTCTCGTATGCGCTCGGAACCGCCTCGGTTCCGGGGATGGTCACCGGAATGCTGCTCGCGCTCGTCACCATCGTCCTCGGGGGCTACGCGTGGTTCGTCCTCCTGATCGCGTTTTTCGCCATCGGCGGCCTCTCAGCGAAGTTCCGCTACGACCGAAAACTCGACCGCGGGGTCGCCGAGGACAACGACGGCGCGCGCGGCAGCGGCAACGTACTGGGGAACTCGGCGGTCGCCCTCGTGGCGGTGCTGGGCTACGCCGCGACGCCCGATCCCCTCTCGATGCCGGCAGGCCTCTTTTTCTTCGCCTTTGCGGGGTCGGTCGCCACCGCGATGGCCGACACCCTCTCCAGCGAGATCGGCGGGGTCTACGACGATCCCCGACTCATCACGACCGGAAAGCGCGTCGCTCCGGGCACCGACGGCGCGATCACGTGGCAGGGCGAACTCGCCGGGCTCGCGGGTGCGCTCGCGGTCGCGGGCCCCGCGCTCGTCCTGTTCGAGACGATCTCCGTGTTTGGCGCGGTGCTGATCGCGGTCGGCGGGGTCGCGGGAATGACCGCCGACAGCCTGCTCGGGGCGACCGTCGAGAACCGCTGGCTCGACAATCAGGGCGTGAACTTCCTCGCGACGCTAGTCGGCGCAGCCGTCGCCGTCGGGCTCGCGGCGCTTGCAGGGCTGTTTTGAGTGACGGCTACGCTGGTCCGACCAGTTCCTCGAAGGTCCGGATCCGAACACTGGTCGGTCGTTTCGTGTACTGACCGCGTTCGCGTACGATCACCTGCGAGAGACCGCGCTGGGCCGCGATATCCAACACGCGCTGGCTCAGCTCGCCGTCGAGAACCATCGCGTGGGGCGGGGCCTCGGCCTCGCGGATCGCCTCGAACGCTTCTTCGGCGGGCGCGCTCGACACCTCTCGGCACTCGCCGTCGAGCAGCCGAACCATCCCCGTTTCCCCACCGAGCACCGCCTCCGCGTGTTCGCGGAGGGATTCGGGCTCTGACGGGGCTTCGTCCGACTCGGTGCTCGCTTCGGGCTCGGGGTCGGGTTCCGGTTCGGATGGGGGTTCGGATCCACTCTCGGGATCGAATTCGGACTCGCCTTTGACGCCCGGTTCGACCGGCGTCCGGGTACGGGGCTCGGGCGTGTCGGTCGTCGCCGGGCCGTCGGGGGCCGGATGGGCACTGCCGTCGGTCGCGGCGACGAACTCCTGGGGGGCGTTCGCATCGGCGACGGCCTCGTAGGTGACCTTCTCGCGGAGCGCCTCCATGACCTCCTCGCGCGAGAGGTCCTCGACCGACCGGCCCGCGGGGGCGAAGGCGACCGAATCGATCGATCCGACCTGTTCGAGTTCCTTCATGATGAGCTCGCCCCCGCGATCGCCGTCGAGAAAGGCGGTCGTCGTGCGCTCGTTGGTGAGCTCTGCGACCGCATCGGGGACGTTCGTCCCCTCGACGGCGACGGCGTTCTTGATGCCGTATTTCAGGAGTTGGAGCACGTCCGAGCGCCCCTCGACGACGATGACCGCGTCGCCCTCGGCAACGCGGGGGCCGGCGGGATAGCCCTCGTACTCGGTGACGTCCTCGACGCGAACGCTTTCGCGCACCTGATCGAGGAGCTCGTCGCTCGACAGGACCGTCTCGTCGAAGGCCGTCGAGAGCAGGTCCCGCGCCCGGCTGACGACCTCGCGGCGGGCCGCCGCTCGGGTGTCCTCGATCCGGCTGATTTCGAGGGTCGCCCGGCAGGGGCCAACGCGCTCGATGGTTTCGAGCGCCGCCGCGAGTACGGCGGTTTCGACCTTGTCCATGCTGCTCGCGACGGTGACCGTACCGGCAGATTGGCCGCGCTGGCTCGTGACCTCGACGTCGATCCGGCCGACCTTCGAGGACTGCTGGAGGTCGTGAAGGTTGAGGTCGTCCCCGAGCAGTCCCTCGGTTTGCCCGAAGATCGCCCCGACCACGTCACTCCGTTCGACCACCCCCGCAGCCGTGATGTCCGCGTGGATGAGGTATTTCGCAGTATCGTTGAGTGTCATTGGTAACTGTCATGAACGTCTCCATGACAGCGTTACGTTCGCGCCCGACGGGGAAAATAATTGCCGTCTCTACCCGACAGGACGGCTATATAGCCACTGAAGGGACGAACGGTCAGCAAGTCCGTCCGCGGTCCGGACGCGAGGAACCCCGGCTCAGGTGCGGTGCTGGGAGCCGTTGTGATACGCCTCGAAGACCGAGCGAATGGTCTCGTCGGCCTCCTCGCGGCTCGTTTCGCCGAAGCGGTACTCCCCGATCGAAACCGTCTCCACGACGGCGATGTGTGAGGGGTCCTCGACGAGGAAGAAGGTGACCCTGTGGGCCCCGTACCAGACCGCCATCACCCGGCGGTCGTCGCTGAAGCTCACGTACTGGGCCTCGTCGAGCGCCTCGCTGAACGGGATCGCCATATCAGCGTTCGGGTGAGGCGGGTGATAGTTCTGGTCCCGTCGAGGGAGTGCGTATCCGATACCTCTTAACCTCCTACGGGTGCACCAACGGGTATGCAGACGCATATCGTCCCGGTCGGCTTCGACTACGACCGGCTGATCGCGCCATTGGTCCGCGACCAGCTCGACGTCGATCGCGTGCTCCTCATCGAGGGAGCGGTCGGGAGCGAGGCGAACGTCGAGTACTCCAAACACCTCTCGAAGAAGCTCGAAGCGGACTTTCGAAACCTGCTCGGCGCCGAGACCGAACGCCTCGCGCTCGGGGACGTCTACGACTACGACGCGGCCTTCGAGCAGGCCTACCGACTGATCGACGCCGAACTCGACGCCGGCAACGAGGTCTGGGTCAACGTCAGCGCGATGCCTCGTACGGTGAGCTTCGCGATCGCGACCGCGGCCAACTCGCTGATGGTCGAACGCGAGGCCGAACGCCGGAACGTCCACACCTACTACACCGCCCCCGAGAAGTACCTCGAAACCGAACTCGCGGAGGAACTCCACCGGGAGGTCGACCTCCTCGAAGACCTCGAAGACGGCGACGTCGATCCCGAACGCATCGCCGCGCGCCTCGAATCGGTCCGCGAGCTGCTCGGGGAGTTCGACGACCGGGGAACGACCATCGGCGCAAAGGAGATCGACGGCCGGCATATCGTCGAACTCCCGATCGCCTCCTTTTCGAACGTCAAACCGTTCGAGGAGCTGATCCTCTTCAAGCTCGGCGAGGACGGCGAGTTCGAGAGCGTCAGCGAACTCGCCGAGGCGCTCGCGAGCGAACTCTCCGAGGAGTATACCGACAGCTTCCGCTCGAAGGTGATCTACAACGTCGACCGGCTGGGCCCGAACGGGAAGGGCTACGTCGAGCGCGATCCCCACGGGAAGTCCTACCGGACCCGGCTCTCGCGCATCGGCGAGCTGTGGGTGCGCGCCCACACCAGCGCGGAGTGACCCGCCCGTCGTCACTCGGCTCGTGCCTTTTCAGCCCGCGTCGCGAGCGCAAAGAAGGAAATCCAGATCGTGAGCATGGTCGCCCCGAGCGCGGCGACCCGAAACGCGGTCGTGTTCCAGACGAGTTCGACCGCCATCGGATCGGCGAAGGGAAGGGTGGTGTGGTGGGGGTCCCCGAGGATCGGGACGAAGTAGTCCACCGCGAGGTCGAAGCTGTACCAGGCCAGCGCCGCAGCGATCGCCGGGATCGAGAAGTCGCTGTAGCGGTGGATCAGGAAGGCCTGGGCGACCATCCCGAGGTGGCTCGCAAGGAGGAAGGCGTACATCGGCAGCGGGGTCTGGGCGAGGAAGGCGTCGTTGAACGAGAGGAGGACGAACGGGGTCCAGAGCCCGAGCTTGATGTTGCCGAAGAAGGCGAGCATGTCGACGAGTTCGTTCCGGCGGTCGAGCTTCCAGAGCGCGAGGCTCAACGCGATGAACAGCGTCGCGAGCGGGCTGTCTGGCACCCACGGCCACATCGATACTGGCGTGCCCGCGAACTGGAAGCGGTAGTACCAGAAACCGAAGGCCGTTCCTGCCACGTTTATCGCGACGATGAGCCACGCGTAGCGAAGCGCGAGGTCCTCCAGCCGACGGGGGAGGGGAGCGAGCCACGCGGGGAGTGTCGGCCCGGTCATTATCACGAGGAGCGGCGGAGTGAACCAAAGACCTGCCGGTTCCCCACGACCCACACCGATTTACCCCGAGGGATCAGACTCGCCGTATGGACGACAGAGAGACACTGGTGATGACACCGGGGCCGACCGCACTACCCGAGAGCGTTCGGGAGGCGATGACCCGGCCGATACAGAACCCCGACGTCGAACCCGAGTTCACCGAGTTCTATCGTGATCTCCTCGACGAACTCGGGCGGGTCTATGGCACCGACGATGACCTCGTCGTGCTTGCCGGCGAGGGGATGGTCGGGTTGGAGGCGAGCGTCGCCTCCCTGATCGAGCCTGGTGAGACTGTCCTCTGTCTGGCGAACGGGATCTACGGGGCGGGTTTCGCTGATCTCGTCGAACTTCACGGCGGCGAGCCCGTGATCCACGAAATCCCACCCACGGAGGGGTTCGACCCCGAATCAGTCAAAGAGGCCGTCGAAGAACACGACCCCGCGGTGGCAACGATGGTTCACTGCGAGACTCCGACGGGTGTGTTGAACGACCTCGACGCCGTTCTCACAGTCCTCGACGAGGCGGGCGTGCTGACGATCTGCGATGCGGTCTCGTCGCTGGGCGGGACCGAGGTGCCGACCGAATTCATCGATATCTGTCTGGGGGCCTCACAGAAGTGTTTCAGCGCGCCGCCCGGGCTCGCGACACTGTCGGTGAGCGAGGCGGCCTGGAAGCGAATCGAGGCGATCGACCAGCGCTCCTTCTATCTGAACCTCGAACCGTGGCACGACCTCGGGTTCGACGATCCGCCCGCGGGGTTTCCGTACACCCACTCGGTGTCGGACCTCTACGCACTGGACGCGGCGCTCGATCGTCTGCTGGAGGAGGGTATGAACGACGTCTTCGAGCGCCACGAGCGGGCGGCCGAGCACTGTCGGGAGCGTGGGCGCGAACTCGGACTGGCGCCGTTCGCCCCGGAGTTGACTTCCCCGACCGTCACCGCCTTCGCGGTCGAGAACGCGGGCGACCTCCAGCGGCAGGTCGCCGAGGAGGGCGTCGTCCTCGCGACGGGGTTGGGCGAGTATTCGGAGTCGATCCTCCGGGTGGGCCACATGGGCTACAACGCCGAGATCGAGCGAGTCGATCGGGCGATGGACGCGCTCGCGGCCGCCCTCGACTGATCCCGTCGGGTTCGGCAGTGACAGTTATCGTGATTCGAGACGAATGAACGTCATGTCAGTGGATACACCTTCCGAACCGGACGAGCTCGATTCGGACGCGAACATGGGGACGGGGCTGGCTCTCGGCGTCGCCCTCGGGGTCGGAATCGGGGTTGCGACGGACAACCTCGCGCTATGGCTTCCGATAGGAGTCGCACTCGGGGTCGCCTTCGGAGCGGGCATGGGAACGCGATAGCGAAGCGGCGACGCATGGCATCACCGACACGTATTACCAGCGTCCGTCCTACGACCCGACTATGGCCGAGGAGACCGACATCGAGGAGCTGAAGCGTGGCACCGATCTCGTCAAACGCGGCTTTGCACGGATGCAGAAAGGCGGCGTCATCATGGACGTCGTCAACGCCGAACAGGCCCGCGTCGCAGAGGAGGCCGGCGCGGTCGCGGTGATGGCCCTGGAGGCCGTGCCCGCCGACATCCGCAAACGAGGTGGCGTCGCCCGGATGGCCGATCCCGCTGACGTATCGGAGATCGTCGAGTCGGTTTCGGTCCCTGTGATGGGCAAGTCCCGAATCGGCCACACGAAGGAGGCCCAGATCCTCGAAGCGGTGGGAGTCGACATGATCGACGAATCCGAAGTCCTCACTCCCGCCGACGACGCCTACCACATCGACAAGCGAGAGTTCACCGCGCCGTTCGTCTGCGGGGCGCGCGATCTGGGCGAGGCCCTTCGGCGGATCGAGGAGGGCGCGGCGATGATCCGTACGAAGGGCGAGGCCGGCACTGGCGACGTGAACCAGGCCGTGCATCACCAGCGCCAGATCAAGGGGGCGATCAGGCGGATCGAGGGGATGAGCCACGAGGAGCGCGAGGCGTTCGCCCGCGAAATCGAGGCACCGGCCCATCTGGTCCACGAGACCGCCGAGGTCGGTCGGCTGCCGGTCGTGAACTTCGCCGCGGGCGGGATCGCCACCCCCGCCGACGCCGCCTTGATGATGCACCACGGCTGTGACGGCATCTTCGTCGGATCGGGGATCTTCGGCGCCCAGAACCCCGAGGCGATGGCCGACGCGATCGTCGCTGCGACGACCAACTGGGACGGTCCAGAGAAACTCGCCGAGATCGCCTCGAACGTCGGAAAGAGCATGAAGGGCGACGCGAACGTCGATCTGCCCGACGAGGAGAAGATGCAGAACCGGGGCGTCTGAGGACGGAACCCTCTTTGTGCGCTCGGCGGCTACGTCGACCCGGCCGATGACGAACACCCTCACCGAGCGCGTCTAGGCAGCGCGCGATGAGGAGCCCTATGAGTGCCGAGGCCACATTCCGAACCGCAATGGATTTCTCGCCGAGTCGTGGGGGCCGTTCGGAAATCACCGAACAGCTCCAGACCGAGCGCCGAACGGAGAAGTCGAACCGGGGCGGACCGGGTGGCATCCACACACCGATCCCAGTCGCAGTCGATTCCCGCCCCGTTGCCCTCGATGAGCCGGCCGACGTGGTCGGGTACCCCACCGATGGGACCGGCCGGTCCGGCGTGAGGTCTCAGTCGTAGGTTCGGTAGGTTCCCGAGCCGACGTCGACGCGGACGAGCGTGTTTCCGGTCCAGGCGTCCGGGTCCGCACCGTACTTGGGGTTGATCGCCCGGAGCGCCTCGCGTGTCGCCCCCTCGTCTTCGACCACCGTGGCGGTCCCGCGTATCGTGACCATCCACTCGGCGCTCCCGCCGCTCGATTTCTCGATGGAGGCCGCGACCCGCGGGTTCCGCCGGACGTTCGCCAGTTTCCGGCCGGTGATCAGCGCCGAGAGGGTGCCCGACTCGTAGCGGTACCAGACCGGCGCGACGTGGGGCCGGTCCTCGTGGCTGGTGGCGAAATGGGCCATCAGCGGCTCGCCCTCGATCAGCTCCTCGGCCTCGCGCGGCAGTCCGCGGCTCATGGTTCGGGAAGGGGCGTGATCGACATAGGCCTTGATGGAACGCGGGCCGATGACGGACAGGGCGCGTGAGGAGAGGCCAGCCGGTGTCGAAGTCGCACGTTCGGAGCGATCCGCTTTTAGCCCGATTACCCGAACCCACCCCATGGAGAAACTCATCGCCTCGCTCGACGACGCGCCGATCATCGACAAGGACGGTTACGAGTACCTCGTCCACCCGATCAGCAACGGCGTGCCGATGCTCGATCCGGCCCTGTTGCGCGAGGTCGTCGTCGAACTCATGCGCACCGCGGAGTTGGACGTCGATAAGATCGTCACGCCCGAGGCGATGGGGATTCACCTGGCGACCGCCCTCTCGCTGCAGACGGACATCCCCCTCGTCGTCATCCGAAAGCGCGCCTACGGGCTGGAAGGGGAAGTCCCGCTCCACCAGCGGACGGGCTACTCCGAATCCGAAATGTACATCAACGATATCGAGGCCGGCGACCGCGTGCTCGTCCTCGACGACATGCTCTCGACCGGCGGCACCCTGGCATCGAT
Organism: Halalkalicoccus subterraneus; assembly: GCF_003697815.1. Lineage (NCBI taxonomy): Archaea > Methanobacteriati > Methanobacteriota > Halobacteria > Halobacteriales > Halalkalicoccaceae > Halalkalicoccus > Halalkalicoccus subterraneus. The sequence continues at coordinate 34,535 of NZ_RDQG01000031.1, forward strand.
CTGTGGCTCGCTGTCGGATATCGGCGCCGAGATCGTCGATATCGTCGTCGTGATGCGGAAGGTCGGTCCCTCCGCACTCGACGACACCGAGTTCGAGGCGACCAGCCTGCTCGACATCACCGTCGAGGACGGCGAGGTCACCGTCCACTAAGCTCGCGACGTTCGTCGTTCACCCGCACGATCTTCGCCCCGCTGGAGTCGCTAACCACCTATCATACCCGAACATTCATTATGATTCGGGCACTGGAGAGAGACACAGATGTCGGTAGTACGTGTCCACGACTGATTTTCGCCCCGCCAGCATCGCTTTCGAACCACGGAACCCGACACCCAATGAGTAGCACCCCACAGTCCCGACGAACCGCGACCGAATCGCCCGCAACGACCGTTCCCGATCGCACCGCCGAATCGACCGCCGGGGCACCGGCCACCTTCGACACCGGCTGTCGGCGTCGACTCGGCTGTCTGATGGACGACGAGAACCTCTCGGTCTCGCCCGCCTTCAGCGCGGCGCGCGAGTGATCGTCCGGCGTCGCGCCCCAATCACGCCGTCGCCACTGTTCCTCGGATTCGGCCCGTGTCCGGGTACGTAGAAGGAGGTAGTTCGGAACTCGTCACGGCCACCCCGTTAGACCTTCATCTGTTTAAGGAATAGTCTTATACGCCTCGGATAATTCTACCATTACTGATATGAGCGATTATACCGATAGAAATATTATGCAAGAAATAACGAACGTACGGTATTCGTCCGGAGACGACGAGGAACCCTTTCTAACGGACCCGGCGGCGCTCGAAGGGGCCCGGGACGAAATCGTCTCGTTCGTCCGCCGGCGAGTCGCGGAGGCGGACGCCGAAGGGGTCGTAATCCCGATGAGCGGCGGTATCGACTCGACGCTGACGGCGGCGATCGCGGCCGACGCGCTCGATACCGACCGGGTGTTGGCACTGGGACTGCCCTGTCACAAGACCGAGTATCTCGGGGCGACCGACGCGCGCACGATCGCTGATGGATTGGGCATCGAACACCGGGAGATCCAACTTCACGGGCTGCTCGAACTCTTCGAGGAGCAGGTCGCACCGGCGATCGGGTCGGCGGACGAGGAGATACTCGGAAACGTCGTCGCGCGCTTCCGAATGATCTGTGCGTACTACGCGGCCAACACGCGCTCGTCGCTCGTGCTCGGGACGTCGAACCGCTCGGAGCTGCTGCTCGGCTACTTCACGAAGTACGGCGACGGCGGCGCGGACCTCTATCCCGTGGGAGATCTCTACAAAACGGAAATACGCGCCCTCGCCCCGCACGTGGGCGTGCCAAAGCGGATCATCAGCAAGGAGCCAACGGCGGGGTTCTGGGCCGGACAGACCGACGCCGAGGACCTCGGCGCACCCTACGACCTGCTCGATGCCGTTCTACTGCGGCTCGTCGACAGGGAGGAACCCCCACAACGGATCGCCGACGAACTGGACATCGACGTCGATACCGTCGAGGAGTGCAAACGGCGGTTCGTGACCTCGGCACACAAGCGTGCGGTCCCGCCGACGCCCGGGCTGGACGAGCGGACCCGCTGACGAGTCCTGTGGCTTCGATGTGACTCAGTGGTAGAGGGTAAAACGGACGGCTGATCGCGTTTCGAATCGGTGGGAGGGCGGCCACCGGCCGGAAGGAGTCCGGTCCGATGGCCGGCTCGAGGAGTACACATGTCGTTCGGCGTTCGGATCGGTGCGTCAGGTAACTGCCGCGCGTTGCTTTATCATACCATGCGTTATCGTCCCGCGCTCACTATATAACGCTACCCTATAAGCTGTTCAGATATATTAGGATACCTATTATTAATATTAGGGAAGGCCACTCACGGCGTCACCCGACGGAGATCGCTTTCGAGGTCGTCGACGTGATCGTTGTACGCCTCGACGAACCCCTGGAACGCGGGCGCGTACTCGCGGATGTCGGCGGCCGAGGGCGGTTCGTACTGCGAGAGGAGATAGACGCCGCCCGAGCCGCCGACGCGGAGATACGAGGCGGTTGCACCCTCCCACTTCAGCTCCCAGCGCGTGCCCGAGACGCGGGTGGCGAAGCTGCCGTAGTCGCCGCCCTCGTAGCGGTGGAGTTCGCCCGCGATCAGGTCACAGGTCTCTCGAACCCGCTCGAGGACGCGGTCGCGCTGGGCGACGACCTCGTCGGTCGTCTCGATCCCCGGAAAATCGGTCGAAACCCCGTCGAGAACGCCGTCGAGCGAGCGGACGTACTCGTTGTACGAGGCGACGAACCCCTCGTAGTCCGCGAGGGCCTCGGCCAGCGCCGCGGGTTCGGGGGGCTGTTTCGTCGAGACGACGTAGGTGTCGGAACCCGATGTCGGGCTGTAGCGGAGGTACTGGAGGTCGCCGGCCTCGTACTTGAGGGTCCATTCGCCGCGATCCGTCGAAAAGGACCGCTGGCCGTAGTCCCCGCCCTGGAGTCGGGCGAGCTGGTAGGCGATCCGGCCCGCGTGGTCGCGCACCGCCCCGACGAGCTCGTCGCGTCGAGCGGTGATCTCCTCGATATCGGCGTCGAGATCCGGCGGCTGCGTCATAGCCGAGCTACGGCCCCACGACGCATAACGGGCGTGCCTGCGGTCGGAATCGGCTGGACCGCCCGAAGCTATCCCCTCACGCGGTGTAGGACTCGTATGGACATCGACAGACACGCCTCGCTCGACGGGCAGGTGGCACTGGTGACCGGTGCGACCCGCGGTATCGGCCGGTCGATCGCGATCGGGCTCGGATCCCTCGGTGCCACGGTGTACGCCGGGGCTCGGAACATCGACGACGTGGACGCCGAGGGCCAGCGGGCGATCGAACTCGACGTTACCGACGACGGGACGATGCGGGCGGCGATCGACCGCATCGACGAGGAGGCCAGCCGTCTCGACGTCCTCGTGAACAACGCCGGCGTTGCAGGCTCCGAGGCCCCGCTGCACGAGGCCGAGGTCGAAGGGATCGACGCGACCTTCGGGGTGAACCTGCGTGGCCCGGTCGTCCTCACCCGGTTTGCACTCCCCCATCTCCTGAAGCGGCCGGGCGGGCGCGTCGTCAACGTCTCGTCGGGAATGGGGGCGCTCGGGGAGGGGATGAGCGGCGGCCACCCACCCTACCGGGTGTCGAAAGCGGGGTTGAACGGGCTGACGGTCTACCTCCACGGCGAATACGGCGACGAGGGACTGCTCGCGAACGCCGCCTGTCCCGGCTGGATCCGGACGGACCTCGGCTCGGCGGCGGCACCCAGAAGCCCCGAAGAGGGAGCGGACACGCCGGTCTGGCTCGCGACCTTCGAGTCCGGAAGTCCGGCCGGCCGGTTCTGGCGGGACCGCGAGCGGATCGACTGGTAACCGGCCTCAGCGCTCCGGACGGAGGCGCTCGGGCGTCGGTGGGCGGGGCGACACCCCGAGCGCGCTGACGCCGAGGACGTAGCCCGCGGCGACGGCGCCGACCACTAAAAGCGTGTACAGCGCGCTCAGATCGCCGAGGTCGAGCGGTAGCCACGTCCAGAGGGTTCCGACCGCGCCGAAGACGACGCCGAGGGAAGCGAGGACCCCGCCGAGCGGCGCCCCGTCGGCCCAGCGGCCGATCCAGACGAGCGCACCACAGACGAGCGCGCTCACGACGGCGAGCCCGAGGAGCGTACTAACGAACGAGAGCACCGAGACCTCGACGCCGGGCATCCCCGTCGCGTCGAGGGCGTCGAGTACCCACGAGATCGCGCTGGCGATCGCTGCGAAGACCGTATCGAAGCCGGCCGCGAGGGCGAAAAACCCTGCAACGCCCCGTTCGAGTAGGGTTTCTCGGGCGCTCGTGACCGTCGCCGGGTCGAGGTAGTCGGTGAACGCCGCGACGGCGTGGACGCCACCCACCAGCAACCCGGCGGCGACGATGGCGGAGGACCGACGCCACGCTATCCAGACGGTCCCCACGAGAAGCGCGAGGACGGCCACGAGCGTCCCGAGCGTGACTGTTACCCCTCCGAGTTCGAACATAGTCCCCTCCTAACTACCGTCGGATTGGCTACCCAGCATCGAGAACCTTACGCTCTCAGTGACCCAGTTCGGTCTCCAGCGCACGAAGGAGGTCCTCGCGGGTGATGATCCCTACGAGCGCCCCGTTTTCGAGCACGGGCACGCGGTTGATATCGCGCTCTTCGCCCGCGAGGATCGAGAGCACCCCCTCGATCCCGGCGTCGGCCTCGACCGTCACGACGTCGCGGACCATGATCTCGCTGACGTCCTTGCGGGCGTTCTTCACGAAGTCGATTCCGAGGTCGAACTCGTCAAGCGAGAAGTCCACCGCATAGGGCAGCGTCTCGCTGAAGGGCGGCACGCCGATGGGGATCCACACCAACCGGTCCTTCTTGCGAAACAGGCGCACGAGGTCACCCTGCGTGACGATCCCCACTACTCGGTCGTCCTCGACGATCGGAAAGCCGTTGAAGTGGGCCTTCGCGAGGCGTTCGAGGACGTCACCGACCTCGTCGTCGGGGTGGGCGGTCTCGACGTCGGTCGTCATGACATCGCGGGCAACGAGGTCCATGTGGGACGGTGGTTCGGCGGGGAGCTATGTCTTGTGGTCGGGCAGTGCAACGGAAAGCCTCATCGGCGTTCCGCGACTACCGCCGCCAATGAGCACGGCCACTGAGAGTGGCGAGAACGGATTTCTCACGTTCTACCGCGAGTACGCCCACACCGGTCTCCACACCATCACCGCGACTGCCCTGACCGCCTTCGGGCTATTGACGTTCGTCCACAGAGGGTTCGTGGTGCTGGCGATCGCCGTCTACGTCATCCCCCCGGTCTACCTCTACCTGACCCGCAACGGGGAGGCCCCGAAACCGGTCGACGGGGACGGCGAGACGCAACCGACGGATGCCTCGGATCGACCGGCCACGAGCGAGCCAGTGGATGGCGAAATCGACGACGACGACCCCGCGGCGAGCGTGAGCGACGGCGACCGGCGGCCGGATCGGGAGGAACCGGCGACCACGGGTTCGACCACCGACACGGGATCGGGCCGTCGGAACGAGGGGGCTCCCGAAACGGCATCCGGGGCCGCCACCAACTCGGGCGACGGTGACGACATCGCGGGATCGGGCGGATCGGAGCCCGCGGACGTTCGTGGCGAGCGAAGCGAACCCGCCCCCGCGGCCGGAACCGCACACGAATCCGAATCGAACTCGGCGCCGTCGAACCCCGATACGAGCGGGGTGAGCGACGCGGACGACGGGAGCGCGGCCGACGACGCCCTCGGTCTCGACGGCGAGGACCGGGAAGACGGGTCCGAACCGGCCGAGTGGGTCGAGGCCGACGGGCCGACCGAGGAAGCGCTGTTGGACACCACGGCGGTCGGCGAGAGCGCCTACGCGGCCGGGGAGGGCGGCGTTTTGCTCGCGCGTGCTCCGGGAGAGGAGTGGGAACTCGCCCTCGAAAGCGGTCCGGCCGCAGAATCAACGATCCTCCGCGGGGTCGACGCCACGGACGAAGGCGAGGCGGTCTGGGTCGCCGGCGACGGCGGCGTCCTCGGGCGCTACGACCCCGCGGCGGGTCGTCATACCGACCACTCGGCGCCCGAGGGGATCACCGACAACTGGGCGGATCTCGCGGTCGCCGGAACGGCCGGCGAGGAACGACTCGCGCTGGTCAACGGCTCGGGGCAGGTCCTGGTGGGCGAGTACGAGGGGAGCGAGGTCGCGTGGGACGACCCGGTCAAGCCGGGCAGCGGCTCCTCGATGAGCACGATCACCTTCCTCGACGAGTCGCTCGGCTACTGCTGTGATACCAATGCGGGCGTCTATCGGATCGAGGGAAGCGAGTTCGAACGGGTCGGAATCGAGAACACGAGCGGGTTCGGCGCGCTCGCAGCGACGGCGGACGCCGTCGTCGTCGCGGGCGACGACGGTACGGTCCAGCGATTCGACGGGAGCGTCTGGACGCCGGTCCGCGTCGACGAGGACCCGCTTTCGGGGCTCGCGGTCGGCGCCGGCGGCGCGGAGTGGCTCGCGGTCGGCGCCGGCGGCGCGGTCTTCGAGAACCGAGACGGCGACTGGGAGGCGGTCGACTCGCCGACCGACGCCGACCTGTTTGCGGTCGCCAGTGGCAAACGCTCGGTGGCCGTCGGCGAGGACGGGACGCTGCTCGAACGCGCTCGTTAGCGGCCGCTGGTGACGTTCGTGCTGTTGCACTCGGGACACTGCGTGAGCCGCCCGAGTTTCGGTACCTCCACTCTAGCCCACTTCCCACCCCCGAGACGGCGCTAAAGCCGCAGTTCAGACACCACGAGTCGGATCGTGAACTCGCGATATCCTGTCGTACGATATATCCTGTCGTACGATACCGGATCGCATAGTCGTTGGGTCGACTCAGTTCGTCGAAACGATCTCGATGACGTCGCGGTGGTCGAGTTCGTGGCCCGCGCCGACCTGGCGGTTGGACCGGCAGTCGATCCCGTGGAGTAGCCCCTCGCCGATGTCCGAGTGCAGGAAATACGCGAAGTCCTCGGTGGTCGACCCCTCGGGCAGGACGAAACAGTCCCGCATGAACTTCCCGTCCTCGGGTTCGCCGTTCGCCGAACCGGGGAAGACGGCGATCGCGTCCAGTTCCTCGAACAGAGCGGTCTCCAGAGCTCGCTGGACGCCCGTCCCGTCGAACTCGCGGACGAACTCCCCGATCCGGGTGAGCCCCGCCTCCTGGTCGTCCGAGAGCTCCGATACGATCTCGAAGTCGCCGTCGCCGGGCCGGTAGTCGATCGCGCCCTGCTCGTCGGCGCGCTTGAGCGCCTTCTCGGCGTGGGCGCTCGCGGGAACGATCGTCAGGTGCTCGTAGTCGGGATCGCTCGTGATCGCCTCGTAGTTCGCCTGCGCTTCGGGAGTATCCATCTTGTTCGCGGCGATCACCATCGGCTTCGTTTCCGTACGGATCTCACGGGCAAGCGCCGCACGCTCGTCGGAATCCCACTCGGCGGGCTCGAAGCCGAGGTCGAGTCGGAGGATCAGACGTTTGATCTCGTCCTTGGTGATCCCGAAGGCGCTCATCTGTTCGGCGAGCTCGACCTCGATGTCTGCCTCCTCGCCCGTGTACCGGTTCGAGAACTTCTCGATGCCCTTCTCGAGGATCTCGAGGTACCACATGTCGAGTTCGGTCTCCAGGAAGTCGATGTCGTCGCGGGGGTCGTGGCCCTCGGTGAGCTCGCCCTCGGCGTCAGTCGTTCCCGAGAAATCGACGACGTGAACGAGCACGTCCGTCTCGTTGAGATCGGTCAGGAACTGGTTTCCGAGCCCGTTGCCCTCGTGTGCACCGGGGATCAGCCCCGCGACGTCGACGAGTTTCGTGGGGACGAACCGGGTTCCCTCGCGGCAGAAGCCCGTCTCGGGGGTACACGCGTGGTCGAACTCGGGGGCGGCACACTCGACGCGGACGTACGCCTCGCCCACGCTGGGGTCGATGGTGGTAAAGGGGTACGCGCCCTCGGGAACGTCGTTCATCGTCGCGGCGTTGAAGAAGGTCGACTTGCCAACCGAGGGCTTGCCGACGAGACCGATCCGGTAGCTCATT